>JBDROR010000032.1:0-8525 GCA_043809805.1 bacterium | reverse complement strand
GGATTGGAATAGATATGAAATCCCCCTTTGAAAAAGGGGGAAAGAGGGGGATTTTTTAATAAAATTCATCAAATCCCTCTTAATCTCCCTTTTCTAAAGGGAGAAATTAAGATTTGTTCCAATCCGCTAGATGGTTACAAGATTTCTCCCTTTGGTCGAAATGACAGGTAGTCGGTCGAAATGACAAATTGTACGGTCGGGTTGTCATTCCGAACGAAGTGAGGAATCTATACAAGTTATGGAAATTCCCAAGTGAAAAATTTATTTTTGATAATTATCTTTCTTCTAACTGCTTGCTGCGCGCGAATTCCGGCTGAGCGTCAACCAGAAATCAAAGTTGAAGAATTAATCCCGCAATTAAAAGATGAAAATTGGAGAATTAGGTGGAGGGCCGTTGAAACATTAGGGAAATCCGGCAGTAAAAAAGCGATAGAACCGCTTATTGAGACATTTAAAGATAAAAATAATTTTGTTCGTTTAAAAGTGGTTGAAGCGTTGGGGAATACCGGAGACGTTGGTGTTATAAATTTATTGATTGCTTTACTTAAAGATGAGAGTTTGCAAATTCAAAAGCAGGCCGCCATTGCTTTGGGAAAATTTAAAAACGGCCATGTGGTCCAAACTTTAATAACCGGGATTAACAACGAAAATAACGATGTTCGTATCCGTGTGGAAGAAATTCAGTCCTTAGGTGAAATAGGTGATAAACAGGCCGTTGAATCATTGATTACTTTGCTTCACAACGAAGATATCGATCTTCGCTGTGAAGCAATATACGCGTTGGGTGAAATAAAAGATGATCGTGCGATAGAACCGCTTATTGTCCTGCTTGGCGGCAAAAATGATGATGTTAAAACCGAGGCTGTGGACGCCTTGTCCAAAATTGGGGAACCCGCGATAGAACCGCTTGTCATCGCGCTCAGAGATAAAAATCTTCAGGATGATGCGGCGGAGGTTTTATCCACGATAGGTAAACAAACGATTAAACCGCTTATTCCTTTACTTAAGGATGATAATAGCAAGGTTCGGGAATTAACAGCGGATATTTTAAATAAATCAGAATGGAAATCGAAAAATGAAAATGACGCGATTTTTTATCTAATTGCAAGGAAAGATTGGAAAGGATGTGTGTCTGTTGGTGAACTCGCGGTGGAACCGCTTATTGCCGCGCTTAGCGATAAAGATGGACATGTTCAAATAAGGGCAATGAGTGCCTTGGGGGAAATAGGCGACCCTCGCGCGATAAATCCACTTATTGCTATGTCCGAGAAGCCGGGAATTGAGCAGGAAAAAATAGCGGAGGCTTTGGGGAAAATTGGCAGGCCCGCGGTAGCGCCGCTTATTTCTATGTTTAAAGATGATTATTATAAGAAGGTTCCGAAAGGAATAAAAATGGCCTTTATAAAAATAGGCCGGCCGGCGGTGGAGCCTTTAATTGCTGTTCTCAGTGATGAGAACAAAAATGTTCGGATAGGAGCGGTGGAAACCCTAAGCGAGATAAAAGATCCTCGCGCGGTGGAACCGCTTATTGCCGGAATGAAAGATAAAAATAGCTGGGTTAGGCTCAGGATAACAGCGGCTCTTGAAAATATCGGAGATAATAGGGCTGTTGAGCCGCTTATTGACGCGTTAAAAGATAAATGGAAATGGGTAAGAGAGAGTGCGGCGAAGGCTTTAGGTGAAATAGGAGATGCCCGGGCAATAGAGCCGCTTAAAATATTGATTAAAAATGAAGAGGATGATTATTCTACCCGCAAGATCGCGGAAAATTCATTGATTAAAATACAGGAACGTCTTAAAACAAAAAAATAAAATATTTAAGGAGCTATAATGAAAAAAATTTACATAATAATATCATTTTTGTGTTTACTCGTAACCGTAAGTTCCGCGAATGAGATTTTAATAACATCGGATATGCCTTCTGATAAAATAGGAGAAATATTATCCTCTAAGGCTCAAAATGCCGGTGAAAAAATCAGACAGATTATCTCGGAACGGGGAAAGGATCTGCTGATTTTATCAAAAGGTATAACTTCTTTTGCCCAGGCTGGAAGGCAGGAATGGGCTAAGAGTATCATAAATTTTTCTCAGGAATTCAAAGATTATCCTTCAATAAGAATAATAAATGCCAGAGGTGTGGAAGAAATGAAGGTGGTTTATGGAAGAGAAATAAAGTCCGGATATACCGATGTCAGTCAAGACGCTTTTTTTAAAGAATCTATTAAATTGGATAGGGATCAAATTTCAGTTTCTTCTTTAGAATTTAATTCTGAAGGTATAATAGTTATTCGAATGTCCACTCTAATCTATGGGTTAACCGGCATGGAGAAAGCGGTTTTAAGTTTTGATTGGGATATCAACGAGATAACCGGATTAATAAAAAAGCTAAAAGTTTCCGATTCAAGTTATGGTTTTATTATCAATCCTGAGGCCAAAATATTGGTCCATCCTGAAAAAAACAAAATGTTGAAAGAAAAGCTTGATACGGATATAAATCCGGAATACAAAGCGATCAGCCAAAGAATGCAGTTGGGAGAAAGCGGGTGGGGAAAATATTTTGTAGAGGATAAAGAATATGTAGTCGGATTTTATTTTTATCCTGAATTGGATTGGTCAATAGGTATTTCCGCGCCGGTTGAACCAGTTAGACAAAATCCGGAACCGAAAGAAGAAATAAAACCAGCTCAGGCAGTAGTTTTACCGGTTGTTCAATCCGAGGTTTTACCGTTATCCGCGCTTTCACTAAAAATATTAAAGGGTTTGTTAAAATCTAAAAATATAGAAAACTTCATGGCTGACATAAAGATAGAAGGTAAGCTTTCTCCAGAGTTAACAGAAACAATAACTCTAAAATTGCAAGGTGTAAATTCCGATCCGTCCCTGCATATGTTTGTTTTATGGAAACCTGACTGCCGTCAGGCAAGTTTGAATGAAAATTCTTGCAAACAATTCCGCTGGGAAATAACGAGCCCGGAATTAACCGCTGAATTGAAGGTTTTAAACGGCAGCGAGGCGTTTATATATTATCCTTTGGAAAAGAAAATGATAAAGTTCGCGGCAAGAGGCGAGTTTTTCGAATACTGCAAACTAAATTTAGCAAAAGAAAATAAAATGTTACTGCCTTTAGAGTCAATGAGTATAGAAAATTATTGTAATGATAAAATTGATATGCAGACAGAAAATGACAAGATGTTTTATGTCCTGGAGATGGACATGAAAACACCTTTGGAGTTTTTTGAGTTTTCTTTGAAAAAGGTTAAAATGAAGATCGATAACGAGTATTTTCTTCCGGTTTTAGTTGAATGGTATACAGGTGAAAAAGAGAAGATAGTTTCTGTCTCTGTGGATGACTATGATATAAATACAAATGCGTCTTTGGATCTTTCTTATCTGCCGAAACAGGATGATAACGTCGCGCAATATCAAGATATTAAGGCGCAATTGCTGAAAGACGCGGGTACCGCTGTTGAATCAAAAAAAGATGACATGGCGCAATTAAGTTTTGCCGTTGTTAAGGATATTTTACAAGAAGAAATAAAAAAACGGGGTTTAATAGCGGCAAGAATTTTAGCATCGGGAAGCAATAATTTTATTTTCAATAAAAATATAGATGAATTTAAAAACATAATACTAAGTGTTTGGGAAGAAGACTGGATTGATTACATATTTGTTTTGGATAACGAAGGGAAGAAGGTTATCCAGACCGGCATAAAAGAATCTCCAAAAAATAATGAGATTGCTTTGAGGTATCAAAGGGAGGAATTATCCGTCCCTGTTATGTATCAGGGCAGGCCGGTTGGTTTTGTGAAAATCGGCATCAATCTGGAAAAAGCCGATTATTTTCTGAACGAATTTCTAAAGAAACAATAAATGAATGCCGAAAACAATAATCTAATGAAAAAGAATTCTATAAAATTAATCAGGGTTATCAGGACATCTCATTCTGAGCAGTATTATATCCGCAGGGACGAAGAGAATTTGGGACAGCTTGATATTCATTATCAGAATGAAACTCACGCGACATTTATACTTTTATCTAAAAATATGTCTACTGAGGAAATCGCGTTTCTTCTAAAAAAGATAGAAGAATTATTGGTAAAAGAAGACGCAAATTCTAAAAGTTTTGTCGTTACAGTCTATAAAGCGGAAGATATTGGCGACAAGATTTCAGAATATATTAAGTCTAACGCGTAGCAATGGGCTTTAGCCCCGTGATTCTTGTCCCATTCCCGCTTATTTTGATGCAGTTTGTAGTGTCCCCTGAAAATTCGCGACAGCTGATCGAGAGACGTCTATGTTTACTTTTTCAGCCACTTCTACGGTCACAATGTTACTGCTTTCTCCCTTGAATCCGATTATTGTTCCATATATACCACTGCCTGTAATTATTCTATCTCCCTTTTTTAAATTTTTCAATATCTCCTGATGTTTTTTCTGCTGCTGCATTTGAGGACGTATTAAGAGAAAATAGAATATTACAAAAATTACGACTAGCGGCAAAAAGCTTAATAATGTTCCTTGTGTCGATTCACTTCCTGTAGAAGCTTGTCCCATTGCGTAAACTATACTGATCATTGAACCTCCTTTTTTAAAATCGTATTTCGTCGTTTGTATTTCGTCGGTTGTAACACTTGTCATTTCGAACGCACAACACTTGTCATTTCGAACGAAGTGAGAAATCTTTCTTCAGAAGACAGATTCCTCGCTCCCGCTCGGAATGACAAACCGCTTCGTTCCGAATGACAATATTTGGTATTATATCATATAAATAAAGTTTGGGAAACTTAATTTGACAAAAAATACTTGACATTATTAAAACTTACGATAGTATACAAAATTATGAGGATAAATAGACGGGAATTTGTCAAATTGTGTCTTCAGTCCGGGGTGGCTTTAAGTGCGTTGCCTGAGATTTTTAACGCCCTTGTTTTAGCGCGGGAGTCTAATCCGTGTGTGATTTGGCTTCAAGGGGCATCCTGTTCAGGATGTTCGGTTTCCCTCCTCAATTCGGTTCATCCAAAAGTAAAAGAGGTTTTACTTGAGATAATAAGCCTTAAATTTCATCAGAATCTTATGGCTGGGACAGGTGATGGCGCGGTCAATCTTTTGAATAAAATTCCGGAAGAGTTTAACGGTAAATTTTTGCTTGTAGTAGAAGGCTCGATCCCAACGGCGGAAAACGGATTGTATTGTTCAATAGGCGAAATAGAAGGGAAACCGGAAACCATGGCGGGGTGGATGAAAAAAACCGCTCCCCGGGCAAAGGCAGTTATCGCGGCAGGGACTTGTGCGGCTTATGGCGGTATTCCGGCCGGAAATCCCAATCCAACCGGAGCAATCGGAGTTTCATCTTTTTTTAAGGAAAATGGGATCAAAACACCTTTGATAAATATTCCGGGATGTCCGTCTCATCCTGATTGGTTCATCGGAACGTTGACTCATGTTCTTTTATACGGGGTCCCTTCATTGGATCGGAATTTGCGGCCAAAGATGTTCTTCTCAAATGAGATCCATGAGAATTGCCCAAGACATTCATATTATGCCGAGGACGAATTTGCCAAAAAGTTTGGAGACAAAGGATGTCTGTATGAGTTGGGGTGTAAAGGGATGGTAACAAAAGCTGATTGTTATAAACGGTTATGGAACAATAAATCAAACTGGTGTATAGGAAGCGGCGGGATATGCGCCGGATGTGTTGAACCTGATTTTCTTGACGGTGTTTCTCCAATTTATGAAAAAATAGGTTAGAAGAATGCATAAAATAACAATAGACCCAATTACCCGTATTGAAGGCCATTTGAAGATTGAGGCTGAGGTTGACAATAATGTAGTGCGGGACGCGAAATCATCAAGTGTTCTTTTCCGCGGGTTTGAAGTGATACTTCAAAATCGATTTCCTCCGGACGCGGTATATATAACTCAAAGGATTTGCGGTGTTTGCCCTGTCGCTCACGCGATTGCTTCTGTAAAATGTTTGGAGAATGCCTTCGGTGTTAAGCCTCCGAAAAACGGAAGGATTCTGCGTAATTTTATTCAGGCGGCAAACCATATTGAATCCCATATTTTACATTTTTATCACCTCGCGGGGCTTGATTTTATTAAGGGCCCGTCTGTTTCGCCTTTTATTCCGCGTTACGAAGGCAAGGATTTTTATAGATTAGATGAAAAGACCAATAATGCTGTAGTTCAGCAATATCTTACAGCTTTAGAGGTAAAAGCCAAGTCGCAGGAACTGCTTGCTATTTGGGGTGGAAAGATGCCTCATACGGCAAGTATAATTCCCGGAGGTGTTTCTGAAACCGTGACTTTGGATAAAATTATCAGTTCAAAATTTCAACTAAGAGAGATTTCTGATTTTATTGAAAATGTATATCTTCCGTCGGTTTATTTAATCGCGGATGTTTATCAGGATTATTTCAAAATAGGGATTGGCCCAAAAAATTTTCTTTCTTACGGAGTATTCGATTTGTTAAAACAAGGGGTATACCTTGAAGAGAAAGATTTGCCTTTTCAGGAGGACCTTATCGCTGAAGACATTTCACATTCATGGTATAAAGAGGATTCAAGTCGTAACCCCAAAAAAGGAAAGACTGAGCCTGATTTACACAAAAAGGACGCGTATAGTTTTTCAAAATCGCCGCGTTACAATGAAAAAGTTTTTGAGGTTGGGCCGTTGGCAAGAATTTGGATAAATAATCCTGCTTTGAGCGAACATGGTAAAGCGTTTCTTAAAAAATTAAACTTAAAGGGAACAAATTTCCGTCATTTTGGGAATTATGCCTTTTCAGTAATGGGACGCCATATCGCGCGCGCGGAAGAGTGTTTGATGATTGCCAAGGCTATGCCGAAATGGTTGGATGAACTTGAGATTGGGAAACCGTCAGCGGCGTCTTACAACGTTCCAAAAGAGGGGGCAGGCATGGGTCTAACAGAGGCTCCCCGGGGGGCGCTGGGACATTGGATTGAGATTAAAAATAGTAAAATTTCCAATTATCAGTGCGTTGTCCCAACTACATGGAATGCCTCCCCGAAAGACAGTAAAGGGATATCCGGCGCTATAGAGCAGGCACTAATCGGGGCATCTGTTTCCGACCACAAAAATCCAATCGAACTTGCCAGAATAGTCCGTTCTTTTGATCCCTGTATCGCCTGCGCGGTTCATGTCCTGCATGGAAAATCTAAAGATATCCAGTCTTTCCGCGTAATTTAATCCTTTCCTTTTCCCCCTTTGCAAAGGGGGATTAAGGGGGATTTTTTTAATGAAATCAACTAAAAAAATATTTATCATCGGCTTAGGCAATATCCTTCTTAAAGACGAAGGCTTTGGGATTCATTTCGTTCAATATCTAAAAACAAAAAAATGGCCTAAAAACTGTTTCATTACTGACAATATAGAAATTATTGACGCGGGCACATCCTCGTTCGATTTACTGCCTTTACTGAATTCTAAAGATTTTTTTATATTTATTGATGTTATTAAAACAAAGTCGCCCGTGGGAAGTATTTTCCGTTTTGACAATAATTCAGTTGACTTATTAAACGCGCGGGAATTTTATTCCCTTCATCAGATTGGTTTTTTGGAATTAATAAATACCTGCAGATTATTAAATAAAAATATCAACTTTGCCATTTTCGCGGTTGTTCCAAAAGTTATCGGATGGGGAATGGAATTAACACCGTTGTTAAAGAAAAAACTGCCTCAGGCCGCTAAATTAATTGAAGACGAAATACTTTTATTAATATGACAGCTATGGTACACTATTGCCCGGTAATTTGTCATTCCGAGCGGGAGCGAGGAATCTATTGTAGGGGCGACCGGCAGGTCGCCCAAGATGGGAGGGCGAGTCACCGCCTCGCCCCTACGGAAGAAAGATTTCTCTCTTTGCTCGAAATGACAAGTGTTGTACGGTCGAAATGACACAGAGGAGAAGAAAAATTAATAAAAAATATATTGTGGCAATAACGGGAGCCAGCGGTTCGATTTACGCGAAGAGATTGGTGGAAAGTCTTAGCGTAACCGGTGTAAAAATATTTCTTGTTTTTTCCGATGCCGGTTTGGATATTTTTGAAAAAGAATTAGCGGTTAAACTGCCTAAAAATGGGAAATTAAAAGAGTTTTTTAAAGACTATTTTGAAAATGAAAATCTGGAATATTTTGAGAATATAAATCTTCATGCTTCAATTTCCAGCGGTTCTTTCAAGACGGACGGAATGGTAGTAATTCCGGCAAGCATGGGTTCTGTCGCGAGGATAGCGTGCGGAATATCATCTAATTTAATTGAAAGGTCTGCGGATGTTATTTTAAAGGAGAAAAGGAAGTTAGTGATTGTTCCCCGAGAAACTCCTTTGAGTGTTATTCACCTCGAAAATATGTTAAAAATCGCGAAACTCGGAGGAATTATTTTGCCGGCTATGCCTGCCTTTTATACCAATCCTGAATCGATAGATGAGCTTGTGAATTTTGTCGCCGGCAGGGTTTTAGATTCATTGGATATTACCGATCATAATTTGTATGCAAGATGGTC
>JBDROR010000031.1:0-26489 GCA_043809805.1 bacterium | reverse complement strand
CATTGGGGGTTAATCCTTTCTAATTTATCAAAATCCGACTTTTCAATAACAAACAAATCAGTCTTTTTTATAGTCTCCGCCGTAGCTGAATGCGGCCTGGAGTCAATAAAAGAACACTCTCCAAAAAATTCATTGCCTTTAAGTATATTTAAATTTTGCCTTTCTCCCTCTTTTAAGGTTTTACTTACTTTAACCGTCCCATTTTTTATAATATATAATTTATTCCCCTGCATATTTTCACTAAAAATGACTTCCTCTGAAGGAAAACTTTCCTCTTTTACAATCGTAGAAATCACTTCTAATTCTTTATCATCTAAAGTTTTAAAAAGTGGAATATTTCTTAATAGTGATTTATCGGCCATGATTTTCTCCTTTTCTGTCATTTCAACCTACCATTTGTCATTTCGACCGAAGGGAGAAATCTTTCTTCCGTAGGGGCAGCCCTGCGTGGCTGCCCTCTTTTATTAGGGCGACCACATAGGGTCGCCCCTACTTCGCTCGGAATGACAATCCTTCGCTCGGAATGGCAACAAGTTGCTCGGAATGACAATATTCAGGACGACAACATGGTGTCGTCCCTACATTTACCCTATCGCCCTAAACGGACACACATCTATACAACTTCGGCATTTTATACATTTAGGTTTATCTATTCTTGCGACAGTTTTCTTCTCCCAAATTATTGCCTTAGTAGGACAATGTTTAAAACAAATCCCGCACATTTTGCACAATTTAGAATTAACTTCAAACTTTAACAAGCTGACACATGAGCCCGCGGGGCAGCGCTTTTCCATAATGTGCGCTTCATATTCATCACGAAAATAGCGCAATGTGCTTAAAACAGGATTCGGCGCGGTCTGCCCTAAACCGCATAGTGAAGCCATCTTTATATCATTGGCCAAATCCAAAAGCAGATCAATATCATTCGGCTGACCCTTGCCCTCTGTAATCCTTGTAAGAATCTCAAGCATCGCGCGAGTCCCAATCCTGCAGGGAGTACATTTGCCGCACGATTCATTTTGGGTAAATTGAAGAAAAAATCTCGCCATATCGACCATGCATGTAGTATCATCCATAACTACAATACCTCCGGAACCCATCATAGCGCCCGCGGCAGTTAATGAATCAAAGTCAACAGGCGTATCCAAAAGATCCTCCGGAAGACAACCACCTGAAGGCCCGCCCAGCTGTGCGGCCTTAAATTTTCGATTTTTTCCATCAATACCGCCGCATATATCAAAAATAACTTCTCTCAGGGTAATACCCATTGGAACCTCAACTAACCCTGTATTTTTAATCTTCCCGGTAAGCGCGAAAATAGCCGTTCCGGGACTCTTCTTAGTTCCGATATTAACATACCATTCCGCGCCTTTATTAATTATAAGAGGGATATTAGCATAAGTTTTAACGTTATTGATATTTGTGGGAAAATCCCATAACCCCTTGCGGGCTGGGAAAGGCGGACGGATTCTCGGCATACCTCTTTTCCCTTCAATTGATTCCATTAGCGCCGTTTCTTCACCGCAGACAAACGCGCCCGCACCTTCTTTAATCTCTATCTCAAAATTAAAACCCTTCCCAAGTATATTTTCCCCCAATAAATTCTTTTCTCTTGCTTGATTCAGGGCTATTCCCAGCCTTTTGATAGCCAAAGGATATTCCGCCCGCGCATAAATATAACCATAGTCAGCTCCTATTGTAAACGCGGCAATTATCAATCCTTCAATTACGGAATGCGGATCTCCCTCCAAAACACTTCTGTCCATAAACGCCCCGGGATCTCCTTCATCCGCGTTAACAACAACATATTTGCGCTCAGACTGGGCCATCTTCGCGAAACTCCATTTCATTCCGGTAGGGAAACCGGCTCCTCCGCGGCCGCGCAATTTGGAATTGGTTACTGCCTCAATTACTTCATCAGGGGACATCTTAAATAAAACCTTTTTCAACGCTGAATATCCGCCACAAGCGATATATTCATCAATACTTTCAGGGTCAATTTTACCGCACCGTTCTAATATATTACGAACTTGTTTGCTATAAAATTTACCATAATCTTCCGTTACCAGCCAATCACGGACAGGGTTCCCCTGAAGGATATCCTCTTCCACAATTTTCGTAACCATTTCACTTGTAACCTTCATATACGTATGCTGTCCCCTGCCAGGCACAACAATATCAACTAATAAATCCTTCGCGCAAAGCCCCCTGCAGCCTGTTTGTTTTACAACACACGGTTTTTGGACAACCGCGTTGATATGATGTTTCTCTATTTCCTGTTCGAATTTATGAATAACCGCGTCTCCACCCGCGGCCTGGCCGCCGGTTCCAAGACAAATTAGTATTTGTATTTGTTCATCTTTAACTTCTTCACTCATATTAACTCCCCTCGTACATCGTCAGTCGTTATTCGTAATCCGTGGTTCGTTGTACGAATCACAGATCACGGATCACGAAGTATGATTTTCAACAATCTCCAAAGCTCTCGCGGGAACAACCTCTCCAAATGTTTCTTTATTAACTACCAGAACAGGCGCCATCCCGCACGCTCCAAGACACGCAACCTCTTCCACGGTAAAACCCCCATCTTTTGTTGTCTCTCCTGCTTTAATTTCTAATTTCTCCAATATTTTCTCCATAATTCTGTCTGACCCTTTTACATGGCATGCCGTTCCCCGGCAAATTTTTATAATATTTTTACCTCGCGGTGTCAGATAAAACTGCGAGTAGAAAGTTACCACACCATATACATCTGACAAATAAACATTAAGCCCTTCCGCGATTAAATCTAACAATGACTCCGGCAAATATCCATACGCTTCCTGAATCTTTTGCAATACAGGAATTAATGCTCCCCGTTTGCCTTTGTATTGTTCTATTATTTCTAACGCTTTAGTTACATCAAAACTCGTTTGTTTAGCCGGAACATATTCTATAACCATAATTTACCTCGCTCACTCTATTAATTGAGCATTGACAATTAACAATTGACAATTGAGCATTAAATTCTAATTATCAATTGTCAATGCCAAATTGTCAATTGTCAATGAATTTACACCCACACACGCAGGCTAAAGCCTGCGGCTACCAACCCCCACTATCCACTACCGTCTACCCCCCCACATGTAATTTACCAACTCTATAAATTTATCATTCATCTCCCGCAGTATCGCAATAGTAACAATCGCCAGAGCTCCCATTATTCTAAAACCGCTTGCAGGATCATTCTGAGCCAATTTTTCAAAATCCATTTTTTCAATACAAATCAACGTAGTATCGTTAATAGTTTCCACAGTAGCTGAATGTTCTCCCCCATCTATAAAAGACATCTTCCCAAAATACTCTCCTTCTTCAACTACATCTAAAATCTGTTTTTCTCCTTCACGAATTATTTTAGTTATTCGCACACTTCCCTGTTTAACAATGTACAACTTCGCGCCTATCTGTCCTTCAGTAAAAACAACAGTCTTGGGCGGATATACTTTTTCATTGGCAATACCCGCAATTTTTTTTATTTCTTCATCATCCAAACCTTTAAAAATCGAAACATTTTTGATAAATTTTACATCAGTCATTTTGAACACCTCCTAAGTTTATGCTAAATTTCATCTTTCCATTTTCATGCAAATATTTTGTACCCGGATGATTTTGATCCGGGCATGGCCATTGCAAACCGGATGTATTTAAACGTTTATGTGTAATACCCCCGTAGATTGGAATTAACTGATTTATCTCATCCATTATCTCAGATGAACTGCTATAGTTCATATTATACCCCATTGCCTTTGATAAATCGCAAATTATTCTCCAATTGGGCTTGCTTTCGAAAAGCGGAGACAATGCTTTTCTTAATAATTGCACCCTTCTCTCCATATTAGTAAACGTCCCATCTATCTCCGCGAAACTGCACGAGGGTAAAATCACATCCGCTAATTTCCCAGTCTCCGTCATGAACATATCCTGAACCACTAAAAACTCCAACTTTTCACCTATAAATCCCCTTAAACCTGCCGCGTCATTCCCTCCCAGTCCTGTCCCCGAAAGCATCAGTCGGGGAGCATTCGAGGATGACAGATTCGGATCACCCGCCATAAGATAAAGCGCCTTTACTTTCCCCATATTCATGGCGGAAACCGCTTCCATCAAACTTAATCCGGGCCATACGGGTACAGAAATCTTCCACAACTTCTCAAACTTTTTAATTATCGCGGGATCGCTCATTTTTTGGTATCCGGGAAGAAAATCCGGAATCCCTCCCATATCGCAGGAACCCTGGCTATTACATTGCCCGCGAAGCGGGTAAAGCCCAACATTCGAACGTCCTATATTCCCGGTCAATAATATTAAATTAGCTAATGCGGCCGCATTCTGCGACCCTGACACATGCTGTGTTATACCCATTCCGTAAAGCACCGCGCCATTTCTGCCTGAAGCAAATAACTCCGCGGCTTTAGTAATATCCTCTTTCGCAATGCCGGTAATTTTGGAAACAAATTCCGGCGTATATTTCTTAATGGCCTCCTGTAATTCCTCAAATCCTTCTGTCCGATTTTCAATAAAACTCTGATCCAGCAATCCATGGCTGATAATAATATTTATAATACCATTGATTAATGCCGCATCTGTTCCTTGATTAGGACGAAGCCATAACTTGGAAATTTGTGTAAGTTTTATCCTTCTGGGGTCAATAACAATCAAATTCGCGTTATTTTCCCTTACTGCCCGTTTAACCTCCAACCCGAATGTGGGATGCGTCTCGGTAATATCCGTTCCAATAACAATAATCGACTTAGCATTTGCTATTTCATTAAAAGAATTAGTCATCGCGCTGCTTCCAAATACCTGAGTAAGAACCTTTAAAGAAGCCGCGTGCTCATAATGGGAACAGGCAGTATCAATATTATTTGTGCCAATAGCCGCCCGCATAAACTTCTGCAGCACATAATTATCTTCATTGGTGCAATATGCCGAACCCAACCCCATAATCGCATCCGGCCCAGCCTGCTCTTTGATTGTCTTTAATCTGCTCACGATAAATTCAATCGCTTCTTTCCACGAAGCGCGCGCAAATTTTCCATCTCGTTTAATTAAGGGCGCAGTAAGCCTTTTTGAATCGTTTACATAAGTATAACCATACCTGCCTTTTACACATAAATTGCCATTATTTACACCTGTTTCTTCTTTAGCGGTAACCTTAACGACCTTGTTATCTTTCACATTTAACACTATACTGCATCCACAGCCGCAATAAGAACATATTGTTGAAGTCTCTTTCAACTCCCATGGATGTGCAACATGTTTTGACAACTTATCGGTTAACGCACCCGTCGGACAAACAGAAACACACCTGCCGCAAAATTCACAATTTAATTCTCTTCCAAAAAACGTTCCCATCTCTGTCTTAAAACCTCTGCTGGAAAACGCAATTGCATGAACACCTTGCATCTCACTGCAGGCGCGAACACACTTTTTGCATAAAATGCATTTACTCATATCCCGTTCAACCAATGTTCTTGTATCGTCGATTACATATTCCTGTGACAGTGAACCAAAACGGTTTTTATCAGGGCCATAAAGAAAAGACAGCTTTTGCAAATCACACTCCCCGCTTTTGTCACAGACCAGACAATCTGCCGGATGTTTCGCTAAAAGGAGTTCCAGAATCATCTTTCTAAGTTTATGCACTGTATCTGTCTCAGTTTTAACTTTCATGTTATTCAAAACAGGCGTTATACATGAGGCTAATAATTTATTTGTCCCCTCAATCTCGACAATACACAGCCTGCATGCCCCAAATGAAGACATTTTATTATGATAACAAAGAGTGGGAATATAAATATCAAGTTTTTTAGCGGCTTCTAAAATGGTAGTGCCCTGTTCAACAGCGATCTCTTTATCATTGATACTCAAAATCACCATTTCCTTTTTTCCGGTGGCGGAAACAACATCCACAAAAGTCTCCTCCATATTCGGAGACTTGGATAAAATATCAAGCGTTGATTCTGTCAGCATATTAAAACTACAATTCCAATTCGCGTGCAAAGGCAGGAAGACCATTCCTTCCATAACCTTGTCTGTAACAAAAACCTTAGTTTCTATCTCACCCTGTTTATTTACTACTTTGACTATTGAATCATCTTTTATCTCTAATCTTTTCGCGTCATTCGGATGCACACATAATTTTGGCTCTTTCTCAACAAAACTCATTCCCTTTGACCTTCTGGTCATAACACCGCTTCTATGATGAAACAATGTACCGTTAGTAATAATACGATATGGGAAACGTAATGTAGGCTGTAAAATAGAGTGTTTATAATCCACGGGATAAAATTTGGCTTTTACTCGTTCAAAGTTATCCAAATATAAAGTTTTTGCCCCCCAAAACATAGGCTCTTTATCATCCAATCTTGAATATGTTACCCCTTTGTAGATAGGAACCAAACTGGTCATTTCCCGGAATATTTCTTCTGTTGAAAAATATTCCATCACATATCCAAACTTCATAGCCAGGTTTATAAATATTTCCCAGTCCGGCTTGGCTTCCCCCAAAGGTTTTACCGCCTTATTTATTTTCTGAATCCTGCGTTCAGTGCTGGTAAACGTCCCTTCTTTCTCGGCAAAACTCACAGCGGGCAAAACAACATTCGCAAGCCTCGCGGTCTCAGAAAGAAATATATCCTGAACAACTAAAAAATCCAGCGATTTTAAATTAGCCTCTACCCGTTTTGCGTCTGGATGAGAGACAGCCGGATTGCATCCGACAATATACATTCCCTTTATTTTTCCTTCAGGTATGGATTGGATCATTTCCACGGCGGTCAGTCCGGCATTTACAGGAAGTTCCACCTTCCATTTTTTCTCAAAATTACTTCGGACAGAGGAAGAATGCACCGGTTGATATCCTGGTAAATAATCCGGAAGAACTCCCATATCGGCAGTTCCCTGTCCGTTATTTGTCTGCCGCAGTGGAATTATCCCGCTGCCTTCTTTCCCGATCTGGCCGCAAGCTAAAACCAGGTTAACAAGCACGTAAACATTATCAACAGCTCTTTCCTGCAAAACAAATTCCAGTCCATAAATCGCCATCGCGTTTTCCGCGCCTGCGTATAATCCAGCCGCCTCTTTAATTTTTTCTTTGTTGACCCCTGTAACCTTTTCAACGCTATCTAAAGAAAGCCGCTCAAGTTTTGTCTTGAGTTTGTCAAAATCTTCTGTCCGTTTTTCTATAAAAGCTTCATCGTAAAGCTTCTCATCAATAATTACCTTTAACATAGCGGAAAGCAATAGAAGCTCTGTTCCCGGTTTTACTTGAAACCACATATGTGAAAACTTTGTCAAATCAATCTCACGGCAGTTAATAACAATCAGTTTTGCCTTTTTCTCTCTAACGGCCTTTTTAATTTCTAATCCAATAATAGGCATTGTCTCTGTGGTATCCGTTCCTATTAACAAAATAACCTTTGCATGGACAATCTCCGATATGGAATTAGTGGCGGAACCATATCCCAAACTATCAGTCAACGCCTTAAAAGAAGCCGCATGTTCAATCCTTAGCTGGCTGTCAACATTATTTGTTTTTAAAACCGCCCGCATAAATTTCTGGAACAAATAACTTTCTTCATTCGTCCCTCGGTTCGATCCAATACCGCCAATTTTATCACTGCCATATTCCTCCGTAATTTTCTTAAAATTATCAGCAATTAAGTCTAACGCTTCATCCCACGTTACGGGAACAAACATTCCATCTTTTTTAACTAATGGATATTTTAGCCGGAATTTATTATTTACAAAATCATACCCAAACCTGCCTTTCGCGCATATTTTCCCGTCATTAATACCAAGCCCTTCTTTAGAAATAATTTTTACTATTTTATTTTCTTTAGTATCTAAAATAACCGTACAGCCGCATCCGCAATGCGGACAGATGCTCTGGACCTGTTCTATTTCCCATGGCCTGGCTTCATATTCAGAAAAACGCGGGGCAAGCGCGCCTGTTGGACAAACGGAAAGACATTGTCCGCAAACCTCACAATTTGAAACACGGGCAAATGGGAAATCTACACGGGTATCAAAACCGCGATAAGTATAACCAATTGCTCCCCTTCCCCGAATTTCATCACAAACCCTAACGCATTTACCGCAAAGAATACATTTTTTCATATCCCGCGCAATAAGATGATTAACATCAATTTTCTCATATTTCTGAAAATGCATTTTGAATCTATCTTCTGTCACTCCTAACTTGAATGCCAAAGTCTGAAGTTCACACTCCCCCCCTTTATCACAGACCAAACAATCCAACGGATGATACAAAAGCATAAGTTCAATTATAGTTTTTCTAAGCTTATTTATCTCCGGGGTATCGGTAGTTACGATCATTCCTTCCGTTGCCATAACAGCACACGATGCCGATAATTTTGGCACCCCTTCAATCTTAACCAGACAAACCCTGCATGCCCCATACCGGCTAAGTTTGCTATGAAAACACAATTTAGGAATATAGATACCGGCTTGCTGCGCAGCCTCTAAAATCGTTGTGTTTTCCGCGGCAAGAATTTCTTTACCGTCTATTGTAATTTTTATCATAATTCTCCGCATAGTGAATAGTGAACAGTGAACAGTAGTTAGTTAAAAACATCCTTCTACTATTCACTATTCACTAACGACTATTCACTTCTTTATATATGCATCAAAATCCGCCTTAAAATTCTCTATAATACTTAAGATTGGACTTGCCGCCGCTAATCCTAATCCGCAAAACGCCGCGGTTTTCATGGTATACCCGATATCGAAAATCAAATCTAAATCTTCCTTTTTTCCTTCTCCGCGTACAATCCGCGAGAGAACTTTTGCAATCCAAAACGTCCCCTCTCTACATGGTACGCATTTACCACAAGACTCATGCCTGAAAAACTCCATTGCCCTCAAAGCTATCTCTACCATACAGGTTTCATCATTGATTACTATAACCGCTCCTGTCCCAAGCATGCTTCCAACTTTTGCCAATGATTTATGCTCCATCGCTATATCAATCCCGCTCTTTGTCAAACAACCTGAAGATAAACCGCCCGGAAAAACCGCTTTTAATTTTTTCCCATCTTTTATCCCGCCGCCAAATTCATAAATGAGAGTTGTTAAATTTGTTCCCGTGGGCAATTCATATAGACCCGGTTTATTTATATGCCCGCTCAAAGAATATACCATTGTCCCGGGAAAATCATGAGTGCCTATATTCTCGAACCACTCATTACCATTAACCAAAATTGGCGCAATTAAAGCAAATGTCTCAACATTATTCAAGACAGTAGGCTTCCCCCATAATCCAACATTTATCGGGAAAGGCGGTTTTATCCTGGAATATCCCACATTACCTTCCAAAGATTCAAGCAAGGCTGTCTCTTCACCGCAAATATAAGAACCCGCGCCCATATAAACATCTATATCAAAATTAAAACCTTTCCCATGGATATTATTGCCAAGGAAATTTCTTTCTTTTGCCTCTTTTATTGCGTCTTTTAAAATCCGCCCACCTTTAATATATTCGCCTCTTACATAAAGATATCCCTTTTCCGCACCTATCGCGAAGCCCGCAATCGTCATTCCTTCAATAATCGCGAATGGATCTTTCTCGATAATAATTCTGTCCTTAAAAGTTCCCGGCTCACCCTCATCCGCGTTACATATAATATATTTTGGGAAATTCCTGTCTCTGCCGGCAAACTCCCATTTAAGCCCGGTAGGAAACGCGGCTCCTCCACGGCCTCGCAGTCCTGAACGTTTTATACTCTCAATTACTTCTTCAGCAAGCATATTGTTCAAAACATGAACCAACCCCTTATACCCGCCTGAATTCAAATATGTATCCAGCTTATGTGAAGCATGCTTATTTATGTTTCGTAAGGTTATCGTTATATCGTCCATGCTCCTCCTCGTATATCGTCGTTCGTATTTCCTGCCTGCCGGCAGGCATGGCGTCGCTCGTTAATTATCATTTCGACCGAAGGGAGAAATCTTTCTTCTGTAGGGGCAGCCCTGTGTGGCGGCCCTCTTTCCATTCAGGGCGACCACATAGGGTCGCCCCTACAACAGATTCCTCGCTCCCGCTCGGAATGACAAAAAGCCATTCGGAATGACAGGTCTATTCACTCTCCACTATCCACTTAGTATTTCCCCAGTATCTCCCTCACCTTCTCTTCCGTCAAATTTTCATGCAAATCCCCATTTACCATCATCACCGGTGCTGTCCCGCAGGAACCTAAACATTCTACCAATTTTAAACTAAATTTCTTGTCTTTTGTTGTCTCGCCCGGTTTCACATCCAAAATATTTTCCAATGTTTTAACAATATGTTCACTTCCCAATAATGAACATGTTATATTGGTACAAATCGAAACAATATTTTTTCCCTGCGGACTTGTATGAAACATTGTATAAAAAGTAGCTACGCTAAAGACATAAACCTCTGGAATATTCAATATGGAAGATATATCTTTAAGCGCAAATTCGTCCAGAAACCCATATTCTTCCTGCACCAAATAAAGGACTGGAAGCAACGCTCCTTTCTTATGCGGATATGTAGACGCCAAAGCATTTATTTTATTAACTAATTCACTTGAAAATTTCACCTGAAAATCTCCTCGTATATCGTCGTTCCTCAAAACATCCCTCCAACAGCCGATGCCGCAAAATTTAGCACAGGTTCCGGATAAATGCCAATCACTAAAATCGCTGTTACTGCAATTCCTAACACTAATAATAACGACGCGGACCTATTAACCTCCACTAAATCCCCCTTTAATCCCCCTTTTCTAAAGGGGGAAATAGGGGGATTTTTCATATACATATAAACAATAATCCGAAGATAATAATATAAGGCAATTACACTATTAAGTACGCCCACAACCGCTAAAAAGATATAATTTGATTTTACTGCGGCCATGAAAACATAAAATTTACCTATAAAACCCACTGTTGGCGGCATTCCGGCAAGGGAAAATAAAAAGATACTCATCAATAACGCGATCCCGGGATAATGTTCACTTAAGCCTGAAAAATCATCCAGCTCGGCTCCGGAAATCCCATTCTTATCCAAAAATATTATTATAGAAAACGCGCCTATATTCATAAAAAGATACCCGCTTAGGTAAAAAAGAACTGACTGCAACCCAAGATTTCCCGCCAATCCGCCGCTTGCCGCGATTCCCACTAAACAATAACCCGCGTGGGCGATACTGGAATATGCCAGCATTCTTTTTATATTAGTCTGGGAAATCGCGATCACATTTCCTACCGTCATAGTTAACAATGAAACAACAGTAAAAATAAGCGTCCATTCAGCTCTTAATGTCAGTAAACTATAAACAAAAACCCTGCCCAACACGGCAAACGCGGCCAATTTTGGGCCAACGGACATAAAAGCGGTAATGGGAGTAACCGCGCCCTGATACGCGTCAGGCGTCCACATATGAAACGGAACGGCCGCAATTTTAAATCCAAATGCTATTACAAGAAAAACCATGACTAATACATAACCGCTGTTGGCGGATGTATTATTTTGCAAAAAGCTTTTTATTACAACCAGATTGGTTGTCCCAAATATTCCATAAGTAAACGAAATTCCATAAAGCAGAAAGGCGGTAGCCAACAAGCCCAAAAGAAAATATTTTAATGCGGCCTCGTTTGAAAGAGTCTCCCTCTTGGAAATTCCGACAAGAACATATATAGAAATTGCCATTAATTCTAAACCAACGTAAACAGTTACCATATCCAAACTTCCCGCCATAATCATCATACCTGTCGCAGCGAAAAGAATAAAACTAAAATATTCAGCGCGATGGGAAATACCCCGAATCCTGATATGACGAGAGGAAATCAAAATAACCATTAAAGAAAGTACAATCATGGCCGTTTTGAAAAATACAGCATAAGAATCAGAGACCAGCATGGTATCAGATGATATAACACCCGGATTAAAAAATTGGATGCCGGTCAAAACAAGCGCGATAACTAATCCAAATATAGATATTGCTTCATTAATAAAATTATCTTTTTTATCTATAATGAGATCAACAAGAATAACCAATATTCCTGTCAAAACAATAACTATTTCCGGCAATAGACTTAAATAATTAAAATGTTCCATTGTACCTCATCGTTCGTATTTCGTCCCGTAGGGGCGTGATTTATCACGCCCTGATTTATGGGCGCAATAAATTGCGCCCCTACAACACCATTTTTAAAACAATCTGCTCAACAGCAACATGAAAAATCCTTAAAAACGGCGCTGGATAGACACCTATCCAAATAACAAATAACGCAAGCGATACCAAACATACGATTTCTCTTAGATTTAAATCAAGCATATTGGCATGTTTTGGATTTACCTTATGCCCTAACATTACCCGCTGATATAGCCACAAGATATAAGCTGAACCAAGAGGAATACCCACAACCGCGACAACACCCAAAAATCTATATAATCCACTATAAAGACTAACATTATTTTTTACCGCCCCGGTAAGTATTAAAAATTCACCTACAAAACCGGAAAGGCATGGAACGCCCATTGAAGCCAGCAGAAATAAAGTAAAGAAAAAAGTATACATCGGAATTCGTTTAGACAATCCCCCAAAAGCTTCTATCTGTTTTGTACTCGCGCGATCATAAAGCAAGCCAACGCACAAAAATAATGCTCCAATAGTAATACCATGATTGAACAATTGCAGTATCGCTCCTTCTAAACCAAATTGACTGAACGCGAAAATACCCAGGACAATAAAACCCATGTGGCTGAAACTTGAATACGCCACCAATTTTTTCATATCCTTCTGACTAATAGCTAAAAACGCGCCATATATTATTGCTATAACCGCTAAAACCGCGGCCAGCGGCGCCAATATCTGATTCGCAAGAGGGAATAAAGGCAAACTGAAACGCAAAAACCCGTAAATTCCCATTTTCGATAAAACCCCCGCTATAATAATACTCCCTGCAGTCGGAGCCTGAACATAAGCATCCGGAAGCCATGTATGAAATGGAAACATGGGTATTTTAATCGCCCACCCTATAAAAAATGCCATAAACACCCAAAGCTGAAAATTGACAGGATAAGAAATAGTCTTTAGCTGTAAAATATTAAAAGTTAAAGGATTGCCGCTCAACTCGTGATATTTAAAATACAATGCTAAAATACCTACCAACATTAAGACACTGCCAACCAATGTGAAGAGAAAAAATTTCATTGCCGCGTATAATCTGTTCTCCTCACCCCAAACTCCAATTAAGAAAAGCATCGGAATAAGCATAATCTCCCAAAAAATATAGAAAAGAATAAAATCCAGTGAAACCAATGAACCGATTACTGCAGCTTCCATAAACAGAAATAATGGATAATATTCTCTAACTCTATGCTTAATTGACGCCCACGATGAAAGAATAGCAACTGAAGTTAAAATAGTAGTTAAAAGAATAATCAGGACACTAATACCATCTACACCTATTAAATATTCGACGCCTATAGACGGTATCCACGCCATTTTTTCTACAAATTGCATCTCAACCAACTCCGGGTTAAATTGGCGGATAAGAAATATTGACAAACCCAATTCAACCAGAGAAACCACAAATACACTTTTTCTAATTAATTCCTCTTTACCTTTAGGAATAAAGAAAAAAATCAAACATCCGCTTACAAAAGGCAAAAAAGTTAAAGTTGATAATATTGGAAACATAACCTTACCTTCCTCTTAATTCCCCTCTTTAGAAAAGAGGGGTCAGGGGAGATTTGAAATATTTTATTCAAAAATCCCCCTTAATCCCCCTTTTCCAAAGGGGGAAAACAAAATAGTTTCTATTTAACCAGAAACATAAGCATTAACACTATCGCTCCCACAACAAAACCATACGCATAATTTGGGACTTTACCCGTTTGTAATTTCCTCAATGAACTGCCTAATCCGATGGTTGCGTTTCCCAAATAATTTACAAATCCATCAATGACGTTTAAATCTACCGATTTATTCGCGTTACAGAATTTATAATAGCCCGCCACTAAACCTTCTCCCGGCAATCTTTCTAAAACTTCTTCTTCTTCAATAACAGATATCGGTATCTCTTCTACACCGATGATTGCCGAGATAACACGATCTAAGATCGTATCATATGTCACATCAGTCTTATCAAATATCCTCCACAAGCCTCCCTGTTTTTGAACAATCCCGTTAAACACGTTGTCATAATTCGTGTCTACACGATCAAACATCTCCCATATACCCGGCCGTTTTTTGATATTCTTATCATACCCTTTCCCTTCATGGCTGCCCGGCACCCATATATAAACCATTAGTATAGAAATAAACTCCTTAACCCATATAGAAAAGACTAAACATGGTTTTACGCAGAAATATTTGAAGCCGTTAAATATTTTTCTGTAATAATATTCCACTGTAAGGAGTTCAGGAACATGGACATGAAACCAACCAAACCGCATTCCTAATATAAAACACATACTTCCTAAAAATACCGCCACAGCGCTTGGTAATAAATTATGAACATTATAAATATGGGGGACATGGAATGACGGATCGTATCCGAAAACGCCAAGTCCCGGCCCGATTATATGCTCCAAAAGCCAGGTTGGAAATAATCCAATCAATATTATAACAACTGAAAAACTTATCAAACTTATTCTCATTAACACAGGCACTTCTTTTGCCTTTTTGCACACCTCTTTTTCTTTCCCTAAGAATACCAAAATAAACAATTTAATGTTGGAAGCAAATGTCCCTGCCGCCGTCAAAATAAAAATTATTTCCGCGAAACGCAGCAAATTATCAGGTTTCCCGAAATAATGCGCGGAATGTTCATAAGCTTCCACAATAGAATGATGCAATAATGTCTTACTTACAAATCCATTAAAACCGGGTATGCCTGAAATACCTAACACAGCTATCAGCAAACATATCGCGGACACAGGCATTTTTTTGAATAACCCGCCTAATTTATACATATTTTGTTCACCGGTGGTATAATAAACCGCCCCAACGCCTAAAAATAAACTTGCTTTAAAAAGACTGTGATTTACCATATGATATAATGCCCCTGTCAATCCCATGGCCCCATCTTTACCCATATAAGCCGCGCATCCTATACCCATTATAATATAACCCATCTGGCTTACACTATGGTATCCCAGCATCTCCTGCGAGTCACTGCTAATCAAAGCGTTCAAGACTCCCAAAAACATCGTCACAATACCTACCATTATCACTGCATAACCTATGTTTTCCTGCGTAAACAAATTACTGTTAAATCCGCTGTAAATTAAATTTACAACCCTGAATATGCCGTACGCGCCCGCTTTAATCATCGCGCCGCTTGATAAACAAGCTGTAAGGCTTAACGTGTTTGGATACATTTTAGAAACCCAAACATGCTCACCGAACAAAGCGGCTTTCCCGCCAAAACCAAATATCATTAAAAAGGCAATTAAATATTTTGCCTGACTTGGAATCGCGCTTAATTTTTCACCCTGACTAACTATATCCAAACTTCCGGTAAAATAATTCAGCAGCAATATTCCGCACAACAATACCAATCCTGTAATGACACCCACATAAAGATAAAAATTCGCGCCGCGAACCGATTTTCCATCACCCCTGTGAGCTATCATACTATAAGGGAAAATCACCAATCCTTCGAAAAATATAAATAACGTAAGGAAATCTCCCGCAAGCATTACTCCCAAATTCATTGCCATTGTAATTAAACTAAAGAAGTCATAACGCGCCGCTTTGCCTTCTTTTTTTAAATAACTTTCACCGTAAATTACGGTCAATAGCCATACAAACCCCACTACCAACGCCATCAAATAACCCGCGGGATCCACACGAAACCCTAAATTAAATCTTTCCATCCAATTTATTCCAACCTCTATCCCGCGGCCGGAGAGGACAGGTTTTGCCATCAATAATATAAGAACAAAATCTAAAACAGTCCCGCCTATTACGGCAAACTTACGCATATTCTCATTAGTAATAAATATGCTTATAAATGCCGTTAATATTGGAACTAAAACTATCCATATTGGAAGGCTAGTTTCCCACATAAATAATCCTTTCAATAAACGATACAGGGAACTGCGGGAAAATACCAAAAAATACAATCCCGGCAGTCAAAATAAGTAAAGGTATCAACATAAATAAATCACTTGTCGTTTGCAGCTCATCGGTCGTCGGTCGTCGGTCGTCGGTCGTCGGTCGTCCGAACCATGCCTTATAAATAACAGGCCCATAATAAACCAAATTCATAAAACTGCTAAGCAGTAATGTGCTTAGGACAATAATTCCGACATAAAAACTATAAGAACCATACCTTGCAACATCTAAAGAGCCTAGCGCCAAAAACCACTTACTTATAAAACCGTTGAATGGCGGGAATCCTATTATGGACAGCCCGGCAATGGTAAAACACGCTGTAGTAACCGGCATTCTTCTTCCTATTCCCTCTAAATCTACCAGGTTTCTCAGGCCTTTTTTATAGATAAAACCGCCTGCCGCCAAGAAAAGAGTTGTTTTTATTAACGCGTGATTTAAGATATGAATAAGCCCGCCCATCGCACCCATTGGAGTAAGGAGCGCAAAACCCAATATTATATATCCTATTTGAGCGATACTGGAATATGCCAGCATCTTTTTTATTTCTGTTTGTGAAATGGCAACAGCAGAACCCAAAAATATACTAATTAAAGAAAAAACCAATAATACAGTCAGCATGGTTTCACCTCTAAGTAAATCCATACCTATAACACTGTAAATGGTTCTTAGTATCCCATAAGCGCCAGCCTTTTTCATTACACCCGCAAAGAGGGCGGACGCGGGAGACGGCGATATTGAATAAGCGTCCGGAACCCATACATGGAATGGGAAAAGTCCTGCCTTCACACTAAAACCAATAATATATCCCCAGAAAATATATGGCAGCAAGGAACGCAATAACGGGTTATTAAACAGCTTCATGGGTAAATTTAAAAAATCTCCTGTCCCTGCTATTGTGTATGTAGCCAAAATCGAAAATAAAAGCATTAACCCTCCGGCAATTCCCATAAAAAGGTAGATCATCCCCGCCCGCATAGCTTTGGAATTCTCTTCCTGTATTATTAGAATATAAGACGCAACCGTTAACAACTCAAACGCAAAATACAAACTAAAAAGATTCCCCGTAAAAACTACTCCCAACATGCCTGCCAAAGAAAGCAATGAAAACATATTGTATCTTAACAAATTGCCTCTATCCGCCATATATTTAATGCTATAAATACTTGTCAGCATCCAAACAAAAACAGAAATAAATCCAACAAAAAAACCCAACGTGTCCACCTGAAAGACAAAATCAACACTAAACCCCGTATCAACAACCATCCGTAAAATATTCCCATTGTTTACAGCGGGAAACATCAATAAAACCACTAAAAATGTCAAACCCGTTATTAACGCGGTCCACTGGCTAACATATTTCTCTATTTTTTTCCCCAATACTGGAATGATAACTGATCCCAGTAAAGGAATAAGAATAGATATTAAAGGTAAAACGCTGCGTATAATCATTGGTATCTCTCCTACCCTGGAAAAAATCCTTCCGCAATCTTTTGACAAATACTCACAGGCAATATGGGCATTATTCCCAAAAGCAAAATAAGGCCGCCCAAAATAAACATAGGTATCAACATTATTAAATTTGGATCCTTCTTAACCGATGTCTCTCCCGCGTCCCCAAACCACGCTCCGATAACTATCGGAGCATAATATACCAAATTCATTAAACTGCTCAAAAGAAGAACCCCCAACGCAATAATGCCTGTACTCGATCCATATACTCCGCCTTTTGCCGCATCCAACGCCCCAAACGCTAAAAACCATTTACTGACAAAACCGTTAAACGGCGGAAGCCCGATAATAGACAACGCGGCAAATGTAAACATTAGAGTTGTTTTCGGCATTATTTTTCCAATACCTTTTAAATCGCTCAATTGCCGTTTCCCTGTTTGATAAATATAAGCGCCCGCGCAGAGGAATAAACACCCTTTAATCAAAGCGTGGTTAAAAACGTGAATTAACGCGCCGGCCAATCCATTTTTAGTTAAAAGCGTAACGCCCATTATAATGTAACCTATTTGCGATATACTTGAATATGCCAACATTTTTTTTATCTCTTTTTGTGTAATCGCAACAGCAGAACCATAAAAAATACCCACTAAACCTAAAATCAAAACACAATTTATCATAAACACATGATTTTGGGATAAAAACTCCGAACCAAAAATGTTATATACCGTCCTAAAAATTCCATAAGCCCCGGCTTTAATCATTACGCCGGAAAGCAAGGCTGATGCTGGACTTGGCGCGATTGGATGCGCGCTTGGAAGCCATATATGCACAGGCCATAAACCGGCCTTTATTCCAAAACCAATAATGTATGCCCAAAAAATAAATATTAAAAACGGTGACGACTGTAATTCTTTTATCCCTAATCCGGTTATATCCCCATGTCCCGCCACCGCATATGTCGCGACAATGGCAAATAGTAAAAGCAGGCCGCCAAAAACTCCTATAAAAAGGTATTTCAAACCTGTCCGAATCGCCTCTCCGCTTTGTTCATGAAACACAAGAACTGATGAGGCTACCGTCAACAGCTCAAAAAACAAATATAAACTAAATAAATTCCCTGTAAAAACAACCCCAAGCATTCCCGCGAAAGACAAAGAGGAAAATATATTAAATCTTTTCTCTTCATGTTCTTTTTTCATATACTCAATAGAAAAAACAGATACTAAAAACCACAAGAAAGACGAGACAAAAGCAAAATAAAAACCAACCGAATCCGCTCTAAAATACAAATTAGGGCCAAGTCCCGTATCAAACAAAACCTTTAATATCCTTCCATCCTTTACCACGTAAGGGAACATACTTGCCACACACACAAGACTTATAAAATGTGCTACACACGCCACTAAATAATGTTTTTTACTCTCAACTAAAGGCCTGATAAAAATAGATACAATTGGAACAACAATCGCGATTACCGGTAAATAATCCGGTAAATAACCAGGTATAAAAGACATAAAATGCCCCCCCTTCCCTTTCTGGTAATATCAAAATTTAACCACAGAGAACACAGAGAAACCATTAAATAGTAATGAGTTAGAAGCGTTTTTACGCTTCCCCCTCTGTGTGCTCTAAATTATCAGTCTTAACCATAGATATTATTCGATTAATTATATCTTTCAAAAAAAATTCTCTCTGAGATCACAGAGAAATTTTTAATTTTTCTCTGTGATCTCTGTGGTTCATTTTTTATCTCTAATAAATATAACCTGTCAAAAAGTCTTAGACAGCAACTCTGCCACCGTAGCTTTTGATAACTCAACAGGCACCGAACCCAGCAAACCAAAAGCCAGAGATAATAATGTTACCACACCAATTGGAATCAACATATTAACAGGCACTTCCCATTTTTGTTTATTTTTATTAACTTTATATTTTTTGGAATCATATTCTATTTCTTTTCCAAAAAACGCCCAAAGTATGGGAGGTAAAAAATAGCCCAACTCAATTATACTGCTTATTATAAAAACAATAGCCAGTACAGGCTGTCCCAATTTCAAAAATCCTTCAATCATGTTCCACTTGCTTATCCAGCCGGCAATCGGCGGCAACCCAATTATTCCAATGGCGCCGACAGTAAATCCTAAACAGGTAATCGGCATTCTTTTAGCCAAACCGGACATATCCCTGAGTTTAGTCTTTCCTGTATGTTTAATTATAGTTCCCGCGGAATAAAACAGAGTAATTTTCATAATCGCGTGATAAAAAATATGTAAAAGCGCGCCCATAAAAGCGTATGGGTGCACCGATGAAGCGCCAAGAATAATATAACTCAATTGATTCACCGTGGAATAAGCTAACATTCTTTTTATCTGTTTCTGCTTCAATGCAATAATCGCCGCGCCCAGGATTGTCATCGTGGCAAAAAGGGCCAAAATAGTGTCCATCTGAAGGGCCGAAAATAACTGAGGCCCAAAAACATTATAAATAACTCTTATTATCCCATAAATACCCATGTTAACCACCGCTACAGCATGAAGCAAAGCGCTGATTGGCGTTGGAGCCACCATCGCCTTAGGAAGCCACGCGTGTAACGGCATAATCGCGCCTTTCACGCCAAATCCCGCCATAAAAAGAAAAAATATTAAATATAATGCCCATTTTGGCGCTAAAGCTAAGCCCGGAATTCCATAATTGGTAAAAGTTAAATTCCCATCCGAATAATAATAAAGCAAAAGCATGCCGGCAAAAACAAGAGCGCCGCCGCCTAAAAGATAAGCTCCATACATCACACCGGCTCGCCACGCTTCATCGGTTTCTTCATGAATTACTAAAGGATAAACCGTACAGGTTAAAAGTTCAAAAAAAATGAACATTGTTAATAAATTGGCAGAAGTCACTATTCCCACAGTAACGCCCAAACAAGAAGTCAACGCGGTGTAATACCGGGTCTGACTATGCTCATCCGCCATGTATCCATATGAATACAAAACAGTGAACATCCACAAAAACGTTACAATAATAAGCATTAAAAGCGCAAAACAATCTATCCTGAATCGAATCGAATTAAAAAAGGAGGCCAATTCAAAAACTCAAAAAAGAATCTTTCCCCTCCCAAAACCGATGGAGCTAATTTGGCTATAATAACAAATAAAACTACCGCGGGCAGCATAACGAAAAAATTACGCGCGAATTTATTTCTTTCGCCGAAAAACGCCACAAGCGCAGTACAAATTGTAGGAAATATTATTAATGTAGGAATCATATGTCACTCCGATCAGTTGTCAGTTGTCAGTTGTTAGTTGTCAGTGGGAATCTGAAAACTATTATCTGAAAACTGAAAACTAACAACTGACAACTATTTTTACCCTTTCATTAGGTCAGCCTTATCGCTGTCAATAACATTTTTATTCCGATAAAAAGCTATAAGAATACCAAACCCTACCGCGGCCTCCGCCGCCGCGATTGCCATAACAAATATTGAAAGAATTTGCCCGTCAAGAGAACCATAATAAGATGAAAACGCCGTTAAATTAATATTAACCGCATTCAACATAATCTCAACACTCATAAAAAGAAGAATTATATTGCGCCTGATCAAAAAACCAATCAGGCCGATTGCAAATAAAATGGCGCTTAAAATAATATAATAAAATAAAGGAATCATTGTCGCTTCGCTCCAATTAGTTTTCAGTTTTCAGTTTTCAGTTTTCAGATAATATCTAACAACTATTCTACCTTTTCTTTCTGACAACTGACAACTAACAACTGACAACTATTCTAACCTTTCTTCTCTTTCTTTGCCAACACGATTGCCCCAATCATAGCCACGAGCAAAATCAGTGAAATAATCTCAAACGGATATAAATATTTTGTATACATGATTTTCGCGATGGCATAAGTCATCCCACCTGAATCTTTTATTTTTTCAATGGAATAAATATCCCTTATCCCGAAATAATTTGCCTTTGAAAGGAAATAAATAACCTCCGCAAAAAATAGACATCCGGCGCCTATAATAAAAATCTTAGGCAGTTTACCAATATTGTCACTTGTCCCTTTTCTCTGATCTATCATCATAATAACAAAAAGATAGATAACTATTATTGCCCCCGCGTAAAGAAAAATTTGCAGAGCGGCAACCAATTCCGCGCCCATTAAAATAAAAAGCCCCGAAGTTGAAAAAAACAGCAAAACTAAGGAAAGCGCGCTGTGAACAACATTTTTACGGCTAATAACCATTAACGCCGAAAAAACTGAAATTATAGAAAAAATAAAAAACATGACCCGACTCATATCTTCTCCCCTTGCCCCTTGTTTTTTTTCATATCTTCCTTTTGTTTCACTTTGCCAATTTTTAAAAGTAAATTCTTGTTGTATAATAAATTCACTTTATCGTAAACAGCTAATTCATAATGGTCAGACATAATAATCGCGTTTTTAGGACAAACATCCGCACACAAACCGCAAAAAGCGCATCGGCTAAGGTCAATTTCATATTCATCTACCCGTTTTTGGTTCATTTCACCTTTTGATGTAACCATATGAATAACACCGTTAGGACAAATTCGAACGCATAATGAACAGCCTACACAACGTTCATTCCCGCTATCTAAATCACGTATCAAAGTATGCAATCCGCGGGAAGCGGAAGGTAAAACCGGTTTTTCAAAAGGATACATCCTTGTAACAGGCTTAACAAATACATGTTTAAGAACTACCCACATCCCTTTTAAAAGTTCCAACAAAAATATTTTCTCTAAAAAATTACCCATATTTTATCCAAAAATAACTGTAATTGGTCAGTTATCAGTGGTAGCCGCAGGCTTTAGCCTGCGAAATAACAGCGCAACCTAAAGGTTGCGGCTACCTTAGCCACCAATAAGTAACCGATCATAAATAACTATCCCCAAACTGGTCAACCCTAAATTAGCCAAAGCAAGCGGAAGCAAAAATTTCCATCCCAAATGCATTAACTGGTCATAACGATATCGCGGGAACGTCCCCCTTGCCCATATATAAAGCCCCAAAAATGAATAAACCTTTATCATAAACCAAACAGGCCCGGGTAACAACGGCCCCATCCACCCCCCCAAAAATAAAATCGATGCCAGGGCTGATGTTGTAAACATATGCATATACTCCGCCAAAAAAAATGCTACAAACTTAAATCCGCTATATTCAACATGGAAACCAGACGCCAATTCTTGCTCTGCCTCAGGCAAATCAAAAGGAACACGATTAGTCTCTGCCGCCGCGCATACTATAAAAATAAAAAATCCAACCGGCTGGAAAAGTATATACCAAAAAGATTGCTGTGCCTCGACTATCTTTATTAAATTCAAAGACCGCGCCATCATAATCGGCCCCAAAACAGCCAGCCCCATAGGAACCTCATAACTTATTAATTGGGCCGCGGAACGAATACTTCCTAAAAGTCCGTATTTACTATTCCCTGCCCAGCCGCATGTAGCTACCCCGTAGACTCCCAATGATCCCAGCGAGAGAAGATAAAGCACTCCTATATTTAAATCAGCCGCATAAATATTTTTGCTAAAAGGAATCACTGCCAGACACATCACCGCAGGCAGAAGAGCCATAACCGGAGCCAGCACAAACACAATTTTATCGGCCGCAGACGGCATTATATCTTCCTTAATTACACATTTAAGGATATCCGCGATCGGCTGTAATAGTCCATGCCATCCCGTATGCATTGGACCTAAACGCCCCTGCATATGTCCCAAAATCTTTCGTTCAGCCCAAATAATATAGGCTACACAAAAGAGAAGGATGAAGAAAAAAATTAATAAAGATTTTAATACTAAAAGTAAAAGTGGCACATTAACTCCTACCTATCTATCTCCCCCAACACAATATCAATACTCGCAATAAACGCCGCCATATCAGAAAGCATCGCACCTTTAGCCATAAAAGACAAAACCCCCGCATTATAAAATGAGGGGGTTCTAATCTTAAGACGATATGGTTTAGACGTTCCATCACAACAAATATAAAACCCTAATTCTCCCTTAGAACACTCAACACTTGAATAAACTTCTCCTTTAGGCGGAATAATTCCTTCCATAATCAAATAACAATATTGAATAAGGGCCTCCATATTGGCAGTAAGTAACGCCTTGTCAGGCCGCGTAACCCTGGGATCCTGAATTTTAACCGGACCTGCCGGCAATTTTTCCAAAGCCTGACGGATAATCTTTATGCTCTGCCTCATTTCTTCCATTCTAACGAGGTATCTATCATAAACATCGCCTACCGTGCCTACCGGAACTTCAAAATCAATTTGATCGTATGCCGCGTAGGGCAACGCTTTTCGAACATCATATTTTACGCCTGAACCGCGCAATGTCGGTCCTGTTAACCCAAAATTAATCGCCTGTTCAGCTGAAACCATTCCGATTCCTTTTGTCCGTTTCAACCAGATTCTATTTCTGGTCAAAAGAGTTTCATAATCCTGCACCTTATCAGGAAATATCTTAATAAAATCGTTCAGTTTATCAACAAATTCCTGATCAAAATCACTACGAACCCCGCCAATTTCCATACAGGTAGTTGTTAATCTCGAACCGCAATAAATCTCAAGAAGGTCCATAATTAATTCCCTCTCGCGGAAACAATAAAGGAACATACTCATTGCGCCCAGATCCAGCGCGTGAGTTGCCAACCATACCAAATGGCTGGCAATTCTTGCTAATTCCGCGAGAATAACCCGCATAAATTTAGCCCTTGGAGTAACATCAATATCAAGCAGTTTTTCAACCGTTTGAACATAAGCCAAATTGTTTGCCGGGCCTGAAACATAATCTAACCTGTCTGTATATGGCTGAAACTGGGTATACATTAAACTCTCAGCAATTTTCTCCAATCCGCGGTGTAAATGCCCGACCTTGGGATCCACACTAATAATATTTTCTCCACTCAAACGTAAAGTAAGCCTTAAAACCCCATGCGTGCTGGGATGCTGCGGGCCCATCTCCAAAACCATCTCATCCTGTAGAAACATACATCCTCCAAACTCTAAACACTAAATCCTAAACTCTAAACAAACTCAAAACTCTAAATCCAAAACAAGACCTACACCCACCACTGCACTGTTTCGAGTTTATGGTTTAGAGTTTTCTTCATATCCCTCCAACGGAAACTCTTTCCTTAACGGATGCCCATCAAAATCTTCCGGCATTAAAAGTCTTTTTAAATTTGGGTGGCCGGAAAATTTAATACCAAACATATCATAGACCTCCCGCTCAGCCCAATTCGCGGACGCCCATAAACCGGTAACCGAAGGGACAACCAAATCGTCTAATCCAACATTCGCCTTCACAAAAATTCTTTTCGATTGAGATATAGAAAATAAATTATAGACTACTTCGAATCTAACACCCCTGTCAGGAAAATCAAGAGCTGTTAAATCAGTCATAAAACTAAAATCAAACTCAGGTGTTTCCTTTAAAAATTTACATACGTCTACAATAGATTTTTTGTCTATAACAATAATTAGTTGTTTATCAGTAGTGGTATAAACACCTTGAACTATGTTGGCAAACCGCTCTTTAATCTTTTCAATAACTGGATTTGCTTCAATATCCATGCTTCTCCTCTTAAACTCTAAACTCTAAATCCTAAACTCTAAACAAACTCAAAACTATAAACTCAAAACATAAACCGTCTTGTTTTGGATTTCGGGTTTTGGGTTTGTTTAGTGTTTCGAGTTTAGGGTTTAGAGTTTTGCTCATACGCTATTTCTTCGCTATCGTCTCTTTTTCTATCTTCTTTTGAAGTTTAAAAAGTCCATAAAACAAAGCCTCCGGCCGTGGAGGACACCCCGGGATATAGACATCTACCGGAATAATTTTTTCTACGCCTTGTAAAACACTATATGTCCTGAAAATCCCTCCACTTATAGCGCAATTACCCATTGCTATTACATATTTCGGCTCAGGCATTTGGTCATAAAGATGCCGGACAATAGGCGCCATTTTTTTAGTAACGGTCCCTGCCACAATCATAACATCCGCTTGCCTCGGAGTAGCCCTAAACACACCCATACCAAATCTATCCAAATCATAATGATCCCCCCCAGCGGACATCATCTCAATTGCACAGCAGGCCAGTCCAAATGTAACCGGCCATAAAGACCGTGTCCGCGCCCAATTAAATAGCTTATCAATAGTAGTAATCAAAATATTCTTTTCAAATTTATTCTCAATTAAACCCATTCTAAAGCGCCTTTCTTCCATGCGTAACAAAACCCAACTAAAATAACAAAAAGGAATATAGCCATCTCTATTAACCCAAAGATTCCAAGATCCCTGAAAACAACCGCCCATGGGAACATAAACGCGGTTTCCACATCAAACAAAACACCAAGAATGGCTATTAAATAGTATTTGATTGAAAAATAACCCCGGGCATCTCCTGTAGGCACATTCCCGCATTCATAAGGCATGAGCTTTTCCGGCGTAGGTTTGCTGGGCCGCAAGACATAACTCAGAGAAAATACTACAGCCACAAAACCTATACCTATCGACAAAAAAATAAGGACTCCAGCATAATCTGTGATCACAAATTACTCCTGTATATAATAGTATTATATCTAAGACTAAGACACTATAGCGTCTATTTTGAGCCGTTGGATTCTAACACGCGAAAGCCATTAAATACAAAAATATTAATACTGAATGGCAAAATAATCAATTAAACGGGCATTTTATATGCCTCAATGGATATTGTCATTTCGACCGCCACACTGTCATTTCGACCGAAGTAGGGGCGAGGCGGTGCCTCGCCCTCCCATTTCGGGCGACCCACCGGGTCGCCCCTACTTCGTTCGGAATGACAACATTCAATGACGGTTACCTTTTGCACTCC
>JBDROR010000030.1:0-25070 GCA_043809805.1 bacterium | reverse complement strand
TATTCAAGCAGCGATATTTGTATTAAGCATTAAAGGCGCTGTTCTTTATTGCACTCATCAACCGTGTATTTTATGCTCTAAGATGATTTTTAACGCGGGAATTAAGGATGTAATTTATTCGGGTGAATATCCGGATGAATTGGCTTTTGAGATGTTTAAAGAGGCGGGAGTGGTTGTAAAGCAAAGCACGAAAAGTTGACATGCGAACATTTTCAGGGGGAATCCATCCTCCACAATCAAAATACACAAAAGACAAACCAATAGAAAAGGCGCGATTACCCAAAAAAGTCGTTATACCTTTGTGTCAACATATAGGCTGTCAGGCGGAACCTATTGTTTCTGTCGGGGATATGGTTAAAACCGGGCAAAAGATTGGTGAGGCAAAAGGGTTTGTTTCTGCTAATATTCACTCCTCAATTACAGGTAAAATCGAATCTATAAAAAAAAGGTTGTCTCCTCTATCGCGGGATGGTTTATGCGTAGTCATTGAAGGTACAGGAGAAGATAATTGGGTAACTCTCGAATCTTTTAGCGGTATCGATAAATTTTCTCCTGATGAGATCAGGCAAAAAATTAAGGACGCGGGAATTGTCGGGCTGGGCGGAGCGGGGTTCCCAACCCATGTAAAATTATGCCCGCCGTGTGATAAAAAAATTGATACTGTAATAATCAATGGCGCGGAATGCGAACCTTATCTGACTTGTGATTACCGGTTGATGATAGAAAAGTCACATGAGATAGCTGAGGGTTTGGAAATAATAAAAAAAGCTGTTGGCGCAAAAAATGGATATATTGCGATAGAAGATAATAAGTTTCCTATTCCCCCCTTTGAAAAAGGGGGATTAAAGGGGGATTTAGAAAGCAGCAATATTGTTGTTTTAAAAACAAAATATCCGCAGGGCGCGGAAAAGCAATTGATTAAGGCTGTGTTAAATCGCGAAGTTCCGACCTGTAAACTTCCTTTGGATGTTGGTGTGGTGGTGGATAATGTTGGGACCGCGTTAGCGGTCAGAAACGCGGTTTTAGAAAACAAACCCCTTGTGGAACGTATAATTACTGTATGCGGTTCCGGGATATCTTCAGGGAAAAATTTGTTGGTGCGCATTGGGACAAGTTTTAGAGACATAATTGATGAATGCGGCGGTTTTAAAGAGGATGTGTGGAAAGTAATTATGGGGGGGCCGATGATGGGGCTTTCTCAGTTCTCTTTGGATATTCCAGTCGTGAAAGGGACTTCAGGTCTTTTAGCCCTGACTCAGAATGAAAGGCCGGTTTTAAGAGAAAGAAATTGCATACGGTGCGGCCGTTGTGTGTCTGTTTGCCCTATGCATCTTATGCCAAATATGTTAGGTTTGTATGGGTCTCGGTTTATGCTGGATGAGAGTTTTAAATATAACCCTCATGATTGTATGGAGTGCGGTTCATGCGCATATGTGTGTCCGGCAAAGATACCGTTGGTGCAGTTGATAAAGTTTCTAAAGGTGAAAAAGTTGGCATTGTCATTCCGAACGAAGTGAGGAATCTATTGTAGGGGCGACCCTATGTGGTCGCCCTGAATGGCTGTAGGGGCGATTCATGAATCGCCCTGAATGGAAAGAGGGCAGCCACACAGGGCTGCCCCTACGGAAGAAAGATTTCTCCCTTCGGTCGAAATGACAATTATGTAGGTCGAAATGGCAATATAATCGGAGATTTTTTAATGGAACAAAAATTTGATGTCTCTATCTCACCTCATATCAAAGACAAGACAACTGTCCAAAAAATAATGCTGGATGTAATTATCGCGCTTATCCCCGCGGGACTGGCCGGCATATATTTTTTTGGGATACATAGCTTATTTGTAATTTTAACTTGTGTAATTGTGGCGGTTATTAGTGAATGGGCTATGCAGAAGATGTTGGGGATTGAGATAACTATAGATGATTTGAGCGCGGTTGTGACGGGAATGCTTCTGGCATATTGTTTGCCGCCGAGTGTTCCTTTGTGGATTGCGGGGATTGGCGCTGCAGCCGCGATTATTTTGGTTAAAAATCTTTTTGGCGGTTTAGGATATAATATTTTTAACCCGGCATTGGCGGCCAGGGCAATTCTTGTCGCGTCGTGGCCTGTTGCCATGACGTATTTTATCGCGCCAAAACTCGGAAGCATTTCGTTATTGGACGGCATTACGTCTGCGACGCCGTTAACAGTGTTAAAAGAGGCATATGCCAATTTAGATTCTACTGTTATTTCAAGTATGGAAAGCGGAAAAACCCTATGGTGGAACTTATTCGCGGGGATAAAAGGCGGAAGTATTGGAGAAACCTCAAATCTGGCCTTGCTTATAGGCGGTTGTTATCTTTTATTTAAAAAAATTATTGACTGGAGAATACCTTCAATTTTCATAGGAACAGTTTTTGTTTTTTCCGTTATTATTGGACGAAATCCGGTTTTTAATATTTTGTCAGGCGGGCTTTTTTTAGGGGCATTTTTTATGGCAACAGATTATGTGACTTCGCCTGTAACTCCGTTGGGAAAAATTATTTTTGGAATGTTTTGCGGATTATTGGTTGTTTTAATAAGGTTTTACGGCGGATACCCCGAGGGAGTCTGCTACGCGATTTTGATAATGAATATGCTGGTTCCGGCAATTGACAAGTTTACGGTGCCGAAACCGTTTGGGTATTAGCTGTAGCAAGGGGCTTTAGCCCCGTTTGTCATTCCGAGCGGGAGCGAGGAATCTGTTGTAGGGGCGACCCTATGTGGTCGCCCTGAATGGCTGTAGGGGCGATTCATGAATCGCCCGGAATGGAAAGAGGGCAGCCACACAGGGCTGCCCCTACGAAGAAAGATTTCTCCCTTCGGTCGAAATGACAAGTAGGGGCGACCGGCCGGTCGCCCGTACACGGAGATTTTCGGATGAACCCCGCCCCTCTAATTAGGGAAGTAGGGCAAATTAAAGAGAGTAAAATGGAAGGAATAAATAATTTGTTATCGAAATCATTTAAGAGGGGCGGGGTGAAAGATTTAATTTGTAAAATTTTAAAATTCAGTCTTTCGCTTTTTACATTTTGTATAGGGGCTGCGATTATACTTGCCGGGGTTGATATGATTACTTCAAGACAGATTAAGGCAAATAAGATAGCTGAGGCCAACATCAAAAGACAAAAGGTTTTGCCTCAGGCGGGAAAAGATAGTTTTAAAGAGATAAAACTGGAAAAAGAAAATAAAAGTTTTTTCCTTGGATTTGACAAAAATGGCGGATATGCCGGCTCGGTTTTTGAGGTTACAGGGCTCGGTTTTTGCGGCCCGATAAATATTACAATCGGCATTGATAAGGAAAACAAGGTTTCCGGGATAGCTATTTCTAAACTTGATCAGAGCGAAACACCCGGTTTGGGCATAAAAATTACGGCGCCTGAATTTCAGGATCAATTTGTCGGAAAAACCGGGGAAGAAATAAAGTTAAAAAAGGATGGCGGGGGGATGGATGCCATTACTGCGGCGACCATTTCATCGCGGGCGGTGGTGAAGGCGGTTAAAGAAGGGCTGGCGGTGTATCAAGAAGCAGTTGGTGGGTTGTAGGGTAGTCGCTCGTTGACAATTGAGCATTGGGCATTGACAATTGACAATTAGAATTTAATGCTCAATTGGCAATTGTCAATGCTCAATTGTCAATTTGAGATTTGTAGGTTGGGTTTAGTAAAACCCAACCTACGAAGCTAGTCGCTCCCCTATGTGGTCGCCCAAATAAAAGAGGGCAGCCATACAGGGCTACCCCTACGGGACGGAATACGAAATACGAACGTCGAAATACGAGGTAGATTTTCGAATGAAAAAATTTTGGGAAACTTTTAAAAACGGTGTCTGGCGGGAAAATCCGCTTTTGGTGTTAGTTTTAGGGCTGTGCCCGACACTGGCAGTTTCCGGAACGGCTAATGACGCGTTTGGAATGAGCATAGCTTTTATGTTTGTTCTTGTTTCATCGAATGTTTTTATTTCGCTTATTCGTAAAATAATTAGCAGCCAGATTCGTATTCCAATATTTATTATTGTCATATCCACCTTTGTTACAGTTATTGACCTTTTAATGCAGGCATATCAGCCCGAACTTTATAAAAGCCTTGGTGTGTTTGTTCCTCTGATTGTTGTAAATTGCATTATTTTAGGCCGGGCTGAGGTTTATGCTTATAAAAACACGGTCTTAAATTCGTTGGCGGACGGGTTGGGAATGAGCATTGGTTATATGGTGGTTATAACTTTTATTGGTTCGGTTAGGGAAATATTAGGTAACGGAACGTTAACTTTGCTTAATCATCAATTGTTTAATTTAGGAGCAAATTACCAGCCTGCGTTGATTATGATTTTGCCTCCTGGTGCGTTTTTGACGTTTGGGTTTTTTATAGCGTTTAAGAATTGGCTGGAGGAAAGGAGATAGTCGTTCGTCGTTCCTGCCTGCCGGCAGGCATGGCGTATATCGTATTTCGTCATTCCCGCGAAGCATTGTAGGTTGGGTTGAGAAACGAAACCCAACATTATATTATTTTGTTGGGTTTAGTAAAACCCAACCTACAAGACTTTCATTGTCATTCCGAACGAAGTGAGGAATCTTAGATTTCTCCCTTCGGTCGAAATGACAAGTAAAGCGGTCGAAATGACAATTTTATAGGGGAATCAAATGATTTCAAATGACCTTAGTTTGTTTCTTATTTTCATCAGTGCCTGTATTGTAAATAATATTTTACTTATTCGATTTATTGCCTTATGTCCATTTTTTGGATTAGCCAACCAGCTTGAGGCATCGGTTGGAATAGGGATGGCAGTTATTTTCGTTATGGTTATAAGTTCAAGTGTGACATGGATCTTTTATTATTATTTATTGGAGCCTTTTAATATTTTATTTTTAAGAACGGCGGTTTTTATCTTGGTTATAGCGACACTTGTGCAGTTAGAGGAGATGTATATTCGCAAGATGCTGCCGGCACTGTATAAAAGTCTGGGGATTTATCTCCCTTTGATTACCACAAATTGCGCTATTTTGGCGGCCGCGTTTTTAGGGATAGATTATAAATTAAGCTTTGTCCAAAATCTTGTGTACTCGTTGGGTGTTTCTTCGGGTTTCACATTATCCATTGTTTTATTTGCAACGATAATGGAACGGATTAAGGCTGCTCCGATACCAAAATATTTTCAGGGGTATCCTATCGCGTTTATTACTGCGAGTCTGATGTCGCTCGCTTTTTTGGGATTTAGCAGGTTGTTTGGATTGTAAATTCCGTGAATCGTAAATCGTGAATCGTGAATCGTAATGTGCAATGCTATTTACGATTTACATTTTACGAATTACGAACTAGGAGATTTTTTTGAATAGTTTAGTTACTGCCGTCATAGTTCTTGGCACCATTGGCTTAATTTTTGGCCTATTCCTTGCCATAGCCGATGAAAAATTAAAGGTTGAAATTGACCCGCTGGAGGAGAAATTTTTGGGCGCTTTACCCGGAATAAATTGCGGCGCGTGCGGTTATCCCGGTTGTTCGGGATATGCCCATCAGTTAGCATCCGGCAATGCCCCTCCTGATAAATGTGTGGCTGGAGGCCATGATGTTGCTAAAAAATTGGGGGAGTTATTAGGAATAGAAGTTAAAGTCAAAGAAAAGATAATAGCAGTTGTAAAATGTCAGGGCGGAGAAGGTAAGGCATATTCTATTTTTAATTATGATGGTTTTCCCGACTGCCAGACTGCTGTTTTGGTTTCCGCCGGGCACAAGTCATGCCAATATGGATGTCTGGGTTTTGGGACGTGTGTCAGGGTATGCCCGTTTAAGGCTATTAAAATGAATGTTGAAACTAAGTTGCCTGAGATAGATGAAAAACTTTGCACTGCCTGCGGAATGTGTGTAACCGAATGTCCGAAAAAAATTATAGCCCTTATCCCCGGAAAAAGTAGAGTGGGGATTGGATGCTCCTCGTTTGATAAGGGTATTGAAGTAAAGAAAAAATGTACTATCGGTTGTATCGCCTGCCAGATTTGCGTCAAAAAATGTCCTGAGAACGCCATTACGATGGAAAATAATTTGGCAAAAATCGATTACAATAAGTGTACCAATTGTCTCCTGTGTGTCTCTGTTTGTCCAACGAAGGCTATTTATTCTATGATTAGTTCAACTGTTTAATTTTCTTGACATAACACCATAATTCTTGTTAGTATATTCTTCTACTATTATCCAAAGTGAAATTTCCTATGATCCAAAGAGATGAAATATGCTTTTATTCGAATGGGATTCAGACAAAGCAAGAAAAAATATAAAAATTCACGGTATATCTTTTGATGAGGCAAGTACGGTTTTCAAAGATACTTTATCATTGACGATTTATGATCCTCTGCATTCTGATGAAGAAGATAGGTCGATTTTGATTGGGAATTCCTGTAAAAATCGTATTTTGGTAATTGTTCATACAGAAAGAGGAGACAAAATTAGAATAATAAGCGCAAGAAGTGCAACAAAAAATGAAAGGAAGCAATATGAAGAGAATGCAAAAAGATACAGGCATGCTTGAAGAATATGATTTCAGCAAAGGCATTCTAGGGAAATATGCAAAAAGGTATACGGAGGGTACAAATGTTGTAGTCATTGAGCCAGATGTTGCGAAATTTTTCCCGAATCATGATTCTGTAAATCAAGCATTAAGATCATTAGCTGAAATCATTAAAATACAGCAAAAGAGCGCTTAATGTAACAGGTAACTAGAAATAAATGTAACTTATGAAGCTAGATATATTATTTTTTAATATAAGTTTTATTTTGTATCTTTTCGCGATTATTCATAATTTTATTTTTACGGCCGTTAGGAAAGAAAAGATTTTCCTTCTCGGATATGGTTCAGTTATTGCGGGTTTTTTATTCCATTCCGCGTCCATAATAAGCCGTTTTATCATATCGGGTTATATCCCTTTTACGAATTCATATGAATCGCTGGTATTTTTTGCGTGGACATTGGTTATTATTTATCTCGTTTTTGCCCTGAAATACGAATTTGAGATTTTGGGGTCATTTATTTTGCCCATTATTTTCCTTTGTTATTTTTGCGCGATGCTTTTCCCTAAAGGTATCAATCCGTTTCCGGTAGTCATGAATAGCCCATGGCTGAACTTCCATATAATTATGTCTTTCTTTGGATATGCCACGTTTGCTTTGGCATTTTCCACAGGCTTGATGTATATTTTGCAGGAACATTATGTTAAGGCAAGAAAGCCGGCGCCATTTTATTATTTACTTCCTTCTCTTGACATTCTTGATGAGTTAAACAGCAAGCTGGTATCCATTGGTTTCCTGCTTTTTACAATTAGTATTATTTCAGGCGCGCTTTGGGCGCACAAGGTTTGGGGGTTCTATTGGAATTGGGATCCGAAAGTAATGGGCGCGTTAGTTACATGGTTGATTTATGTGATTTATCTTATTTGCCGGCATGTTTATGGCTGGCGCGGGAAAAAAGTTGCGTATCTTTCTGCCCTTGGTTTTTGGTCAGCAATCATTATTTATGTAATAATAAGTTTTTTGAAAATGGGAATGTAAAATGTTGTCATTCCGATGTAGGGGCGACCCTATGTGGTCGCCCTGAAAAAGAGGGCAGCCACACAGGGCTGCCCCTACGGGGAAAGATTTCTCCCTTCGGTCGAAATGACAAATTAGTCGGTCGAAATGACAGAATTGTAGTAACGAAACCCAACAAAAATAGTAATTATGGAAATAATTGTACTTGGACTAAATCATAAAACATCGCCTGTTGATCTCAGGGAAAAATTTTCGTTTTCTGAAGGTAAAATCAACGAATCCCTATTAGCGTTGAGGGAGTATCCGGAGATCAGGGAGAATATTATTCTTTCCACATGTAATCGTGTGGAGATTTATGCGCTGGTAGGCGAGGTTGAAGCCGGCATAAAAAGCATAGAAGAATTCCTGAGCAGAATCAAAGAGATTGAGGTTGGGCAGTTTCGTCCGCATATTTATATTTTAAAAGGGGAAGATGCGGTTAAACATCTTTTCCGTGTAGTTTCAAGCCTTGATTCGATGATCGTGGGCGAGCCGCAGATTTTGGGGCAGGTGAAAGATGCGTTCGATTGCGCGCTTAATGAGGAAACGAACGGCATAGTTTTTAATATGCTTTTCAAAAAAGCCGCAGAGGTTGGAAAACGGACGAGGAGTGAAACCGATATAGCGAAAAACGCAGTATCGGTAAGTTTCGCCGGTGTGGAATTAGCTAGAAAGATTTTTGGAGATATCAGCGGGAAATCTGTTTTGGTTATCGGCGCGGGGGAGATGTCGGAATTGACCTTGCGGCATTTGGTTGGAAACGGAGTTTCAAATGTTGTCGTTACTAACAGGACCTTTGAGCGGGCGGAGGAATTGGCAAAAAAATTTGATGCCAAAGCCGTTGCGTTTGAAGAATCTTTTAAAGAGATGGCTAATGTTGATATTGTGATCAGTTCCACCGGCGCGCCGCATTGCATAATAACAAAGGATTTTGTTTCTAAACTTATTAAGGACAGAAAATATAAACCCATATTTTTTATTGATATTGCCGTTCCCCGCGATGTTGAAGAAGAGGTAAATACTATAGACAATGTCTATCTTTATGATATAGATGATTTAAAGGTTGTGGTTGAGTCGAATTTAAAGGAGCGGGCCAAAGAGATTCCAAAAGTAGAGGCGATTGTTGAAAAAGAGAAACACAATTTTTTTGCGTGGTTTAATAGCCTGGAAGTGGTTCCGACTATTGTTTTATTTAAAAATAGGGTCGAGGATATTAGGAAGAACGAGTTAGAAAAAATTATTAACAGGCTGGGCCATATGAATGAAAAAGATAAAAGTTTAATTGAGGCGTTGACGGTGGGCATTACAAATAAAATTTTACATCTTCCGATTACACAATTAAAGAAAGCGGTGCAAGAGAACAGCGGGTATGTTTATGCCGACGCGTTGAGGTATTTGTTTGGGTTGGAAGAGTAGGGGCGGCTCCCTGTTGTGGTAGCCGCAACCTTTAGGTTGCGTTGTTTTGCGCAGGCTGAAGCCTGCGGCTACCGGTCTGTGTCGGTATCCGCCATTCCGAGCGGGAGCGAGGATTTTTAATGACAAATAACAAAATAATTATTGGTACCCGGAGCAGCGCTCTGGCATTATGGCAGACAGAATTTGTGGTTTCTGAAATTAGAGCATCTAATCCGGCGATTGAAATAGAAATAAAAAAAATAAAGACTACAGGGGATAAAATTTTGGATGTTCCGCTCGCGAAGGTAGGTGACAAGGGCCTTTTTGTAAAGGAGATAGAAGAGTCATTGCTGCGAGGCGAGATAGATTTGGCGGTTCATAGCATGAAAGATGTGCCGACAAATCTGCCTTCCGGACTTTGTATAGGTGCAATTCTTAAAAGAGAAGATAACCGCGATGTTTTTATCTCGGATTCTTTCAAAAAAATAGATGAACTTCCGTTAAACGCGTCTATCGGGACAAGCAGTTTACGCCGGATTGCTCAACTTAGGTCCTTCCGTCCGGATTTGGAATTTAAGGATTTGCGCGGCAATATCCAGACCCGGCTAAAAAAGATGAAAGAACTTAATTTAGATGGTATAATTCTAGCGGCGGCCGGAGTGAAACGGTTAGGTTATAAAGATAATATTTGCCAGTATATTTCTTATGATTTGATATTGCCCTCGGTGGGACAGGGGTCAATTGGTATCGAGATAAAAAGCAGTGATGATAAAGTAAGAAAATTAATAGCCCCGTTAAATCACGATGAATCCTATTGGGTGATTTTAGGTGAACGGGCGTTATTACGTCGTCTTGAAGGCGGCTGTCAGGTGCCGATTGGTTCATGGGGGAGGGTGGAAAAAGGAAGACTTGTTTTAGACGGAGTTATCGCAAGCCTTGACGGCAAAAAAATGTATAAAGCTGGTTTGCGGGGTGAAGTAAAAGATGCGGAAAACATAGGTGTAAAATTAGCTGAGGATTTATTGGCGCGGGGCGGGGATAAGATTTTGCGGGAAATTTATAGATCGTAAATTGTAAATAGTGAATCGTAAATAGAAATTTTGTGCAATTCACGTTTTACGTTTCACGATTTACGTTTCACGATGAAACATAACATGGACAAAAAAGATAAAGTTTATTTTATAGGAGTTCTTGTTTAATGGAGAATATGATAGAATCAGATCAGTTTAATAATAAGCCGTTATGTGGTAAAAATATAATGGTAACCCGTAGTCAACAGCAGATAGCGGAGTTTTCCAGATTGTTAGAAGGAAAGGGCGCCCGTGTAATAGAATTTCCTACTATTGAGATTGTGCCCGCATTGAGTTATCAGGATTTGGACAATGCCATCGATGAGATAGAAAAGTATCATTGGATTATTTTTACGAGCTCTAACGGAGTTAAATATTTTTTTGAACGGGTTAAAAAAAAAGGGTATGACATACGCTTTTTGAAAGGCGTAAAAGTCTGCGCGATTGGGACCGGCACCGCGAAAACAATAGAAAATTTGGGAATTAAAATAGATTTTATCCCGAAAGAATACAGGGCGGAAGGTATAATCGAAGGGCTATTGAAAGAAGAGATTAAAGACAAAAATATTCTTATTCCCCGGGCGGAGGTCGCGAGAGAAATTTTGCCTGATAAACTTGAAGAAATGGGTGCGAATGTTAATGTGGTAACTGCTTATAGAACAGTTAAAGTAGATTCAGGTTTAAATAAAATAAAACCGCTTTTGGAGAATAAAGAAATTGATGTTATTACGTTCACGAGTTTTTCAACCGCGGATAATTTTATAAACCTTTTCCCACAGGATGAGCTTAAGGATTTAATGCGCGGTGTTAATATTGCGAGTATAGGGCCGATTACTTCTAATCGGATTGAGAAAGCTGGATTAAAGGTTAAAATTTCGCCTTCAGAGTATACCCTTGAAAAATTGTTGGAGGAAATTGTCGGGTATTATGAAAAGAGGAAAAATTGAAAGAATTATGATGATGACTATCATCCCGAGCGATTTTTTGTCATTCCGAGCGGCCATCTTGTCATTTCGAACGAAGTGAGAAATCTTATACTTGCCGTCCAATTTAGGAAAGATTTCTCCCTTCGGTCGAAATGACAAATGATGTGGTCGAAATGACAGAATGGTGTGGTCGAAATGACAAAAGCTTTGTCATTCCCGCGAAGGCGGGAATCCAGTTGTAGGGGCGACCGGCTGGTCGCCCGTACGTTGTCATTCCGAACAGTTTTTTGTCATTCCGAACGAAGTGAGGAATCTTATACTGACAATTAATAAATTGCGGAGATTTGTGGATGAAACGGCTTAAGTTAAATTATATATTTTTCCCCGTTCTGATATATTTATCCATGTTCAACGTTTCTTATGGATCGGAGATTTATAATTGCATAGAACTGAATAAATCATCGATACCGAGCGACGTAGTTACCGGCAAAAATGGATGGATTTATGTTGCTGATAATCTGGATGGGAAAGTGTATGTGTTTGATAAAGACGGCAAACCAAGTTTTAATTTTGGTAAAAGGGGAACCGGCAGAGGCAAATTTATTCTCCCATGGTCGATTAATGTTGATTCAGAGAATTTTGTTTATGTAACGGATATTGCACAGCATCAAGTTCAGGTTTTTACTCCGCGCGGAAATTGGAAAGGCCAGTTCGGAGGGCTTGGAGGCGGGCAAGGTAAGTTCAATATGCCGTTTGATATGGATTTTGGGAAAACGGGTATTCTTTTTATATTAGATACCGGAAACAGCAAAGTTCAGCTTATCAAAGGGAGTTTTTTAAAACAGTTTGGCCGTGAGGGTACGGCTGACGGAGAACTTAGAAATCCCACAGCGATAGCTGTTACAGAAAAAGGGAAAGTTTATATAGTTGATACCGGGAATAACCGTGTCCAGATATTTAGCACGCGGGGCGATTATATTAATAAATTCGGCAAGCCCGGAGATGAATTGGGCGCGTTTTTTAATCCGCAAGGCATAGCGGTTGACAGCATGGGCAGAATTTTTATTAGTGATACCGGAAATAACAGAATACAATGTTTTGATGAAAGCGGCGAGGTGATTTTTGCGTTTGGGAAAAAAGGAAAAGGAAAGGGTGAGTTTGATGAACCTGTAAAGATTTTTGTTGATAAAGATGACAGGCTTTATGTGGCGGATTTAAAAAATGCCAGAATACAAATTTTTAGCGATGTTATTTATCAATACGCGTCCTGTGATGTGTGCCATAAAGAGAATACTCAAAAAACAGCGAGTACCCATCCTGTTTATAAAAAGGATTGTTCTGCCTGTCATTTAAGCCATGGGAAAAATCCAAGTTTAAGTCTTAAGAAACCTTTGAATGATCTTTGCCGGGATTGTCACGAAACGGATAATACCGATTTTATCTTAAAACATAATAAATATTCAGTAAACAAACTAAACTGTGTTGATTGCCATAGCCCGCATTATTCAAATGATAGAAAATTACTGCGCGGGCATAAACTTGTTATTCAGGGAAAATGTAATTCCTGCCATATTAATGATAGTGCCGGGTTTAGGTTAATAGAGGATGTGAAAACGCTTTGTTATGTTTGCCATACGGTTCAGCTTAATAAAAAACATTCCAATTTAAGGAGTGGTAACCGTTGCGGGCTTTGCCATAAATCACATGGGTCGGGCTATAGATTTATTTTACAAAGAGATTTTGCGTATGTTTGTTCGGACGATAATTGTCATAATGGGCCGGATATTGAAAAACATTCGCATCCATATAAAAGTCTTTATCCGAGTAATAGAGTAAAAGTTTCATCTGAATTAAGGACGGCTGGAGACGGCAGGATACTTTGTTTAACCTGCCACGATCCGCATAATTCACAGCATAAATCAATGTTGCCTGTATCAAAGGGTGCATTGTGCGTGAAATGTCATGGAGGATTTGAGTAATGGTGGCTAGTGGGGTAGCCGCAGGCTTTAGCCTGCGTGGATAGTGAGGTAGCCGCAGGCTTTTAGCCTGCGATGTTGTCATTCCGAGCGGTTTCTTGTCATTCCGAACGGGAGTGAGGAATCTTATACTTGCTGTTCAATTGAAGAAAGATTTCTCCCTTCGGTCGAAATGACAAATTAACAGGTAGGCTTTAGTATAGGAGGTTAATTATGTATTTCCCGATTTCGAGATTAAGAAGAATGAGACAAAATGAGAAGTTTAGAGGAATGGTCAGGGAGACTTGTTTATCAATTGACAAATTTATTTTTCCGCTTTTTGTAGTTGAAGGCAGTAAAATAAAAAGAGAGATTGTGACATTACCCGGACAGTACCATTTTTCACTTGATATGTTAGTCAGAGAGGTCGAAGATATCAAAAAAATGGGAATACCCGCAGTTTTATTGTTTGGTATTCCTGATAAAAAAGATGAAGATGGAAGCGGTGCTTATGACAGCAAAGGGATTGTTCAGGAAGCTGTCCGTTTAATAAAAAAGAAGGTGCCGGAGATTATTGTTATTACTGATGTATGTCTTTGTGAATATACATCGCATGGGCATTGTGGGATTGTTAAAAGCAGTTGTCAGTCGTCAGTTGTCAGTTGTCAGTCAAAGAAAACAGAAAAAAAACTGTCGGCTACCGACTGTCAACTATCGACTAATTACGAAATTGATAATGATGCCTCGCTGGAACTTATTGCTAAGACGGCGCTTTCCCATGCGGAAGCGGGAGCTGATATGGTGGCTCCGTCCGATATGATGGATGGACGTATTGGTGCTGTGAGATCAACACTGGATGACAGTGGATTTGATAATATTCCTATCATGTCTTATTCCGTAAAATATGCTTCGGCTTTTTACGGTCCATTTCGTGAGGCCGCGTATTCTACCCCGCGATTTGGGGACCGCCGCAGTTATCAAATGGATCCGGCTAACGCTCATGAGGCGCTAAGAGAGGTAATGCAGGACTTAGATGAAGGCGCGGATATTATAATGGTGAAGCCGGCTCTTTCTTATCTGGATATTATCAAAAAGGTGAAATTTGATTTTGATATTCCGGTAGCCGCGTATAATGTTAGCGGCGAGTACGCGATGGTAAAAGCGGCCGCCATGAATGGCTGGATTGATGAGAAGAAAGTTGCCCTTGAAATTTTGACGAGTATTCGGCGGGCGGGAGCGGATATTATCATTTCGTATCATGCTAAAGATGTTGCAAGATGGCTGAAAGAAGAAAACGGGTAGCCGCAGGCTTTAGCCTGCGTTGTGGATTGTCATTCCGAGCGGGAGCGAGGAATCTGTTGTAGGGGCGCAATTTATTGCGCCCAGAAATCAGGGCGTGATAAATCACGCCCCTACGGAAGAAAGATTTCTCCCTTCGGTCGAAATGACAGCAGTGGGTTCGAAATGACAAGTAGTCGGTCGAAATGACAATTGCACGGTCGGATTGTCATTCCGAACGGAAGTGAGGAATCTTATACTGACAATTAAGAAGTTAAGGAGATTTTCAGATGAAAAATAAATTATTGAGCAATGAATTACGATTAATCGCATGGGAATTTACGTCAGCCTGCAATTTAGGGTGCCGGCATTGCAGGGCGTCAGCCACAACTACTCCGGCGGAAAATGAGATGTCGCTGGCCGAAGGCAAACAGCTTATTGATAATGTTGTCTCCTTCGCGAAACCCGTTATAATTTTAAGCGGCGGGGAACCGATGCTTCGTTTTGATGAAATATGCGAGTTAAGTAAATACTCAACGGAAAAAGGCCTGAGAGTGGTTTTAGCCTCTAATGGTACATTGTTTAATCAGGAACGTATAAAAAAATTAATAATTTCGGGCATTCAAAGGGTGAGTATTAGTTTAGACGGTTCGAATGAAACATCTCATGATTCCTTCCGGGGTTTAAAAGGCGCTTTTAAAGAGGTAATGAGAGGGATAAATGAGTTGAAAGAAGCGAAGCTTCCTTTTCAGATAAATACAACCATAACAAAACACAATCAAAATGAAATTCAAAAAATAGCTGATCTTGCAGTGAATTTGGGAGCGTCCGCGCTGCATATTTTTCTTCTTGTTCCAACAGGCAGGGGTAAACAGCTTGAGGGTGATGAAATTTCGCCGCGGGACTATGAGAAGATACTAAATTGGTTTTACGCTGTAGGGGCGAATGGCAGTTCGCCCTTACATAATATTAGTTTAAAGGCTACTTGTGCCCCTCATTATTTTAGAATTGCGCGCCAGAGAAATAAAAATCCCCCTATTTCCCCCTTTGAGAATCCCCCTATTCCCCCTTTGTCAAAGGGGGATATAGGGGGATTAAAGGGGGATTTACAAATGAAGGCAAACTGGTATGAATCAATGACAAGGGGTTGCCTGGGCGGTGTCGGTTTTTGTTTTATATCATCGCAGGGAGATGTTCAACCTTGTGGATATTTACCGGTTATTGCCGGAAACATAAGAAAGGAAAAATTTTCCGATATATGGCAAAAGAGCAAATTATTTACGGACCTGCGGGATTTGACTAAGCTTAAAGGAAAATGCGGATATTGTGAATACAAAGTTTTTTGCGGGGGATGCCGCGCGAGGGCGTATGTTCAGAGCGGGGACTATATGGGAGAGGAGCCGTATTGTATATATCAACCGAAAAGAGGTCCCCAAGTCACCAGATCACCAGTGAAGTGGTAGCCGCAGGCTTTAGCCTGCGTTAGGTGGGTGTGTAAATTCATTGACAATTGACAATTTGGCATTGACAATTGACAATTAAGTTTTAAAATAAATGCTCAATTGTCAATTGTTAATTGTCAATGCTCAATTAGAAGATTTCTCCCTACGGTCGAAATGACAATTGCTGGATTCCCACTTTCGTGGGAATGACGGAAACAGGAGAAACAAATGGGTATTATTTCACAAAAATTATTTGAAGAGGCAAAGAGGTATATTCCCGGCGGCGTGAACAGCCCGGTCAGGGCATTCAAATCAGTAGGCGGGGACCCTCTTTTTATTAGCCATGGAAAAGGATCGAAGATATATGATGTTGACGGTAAAGAATATATTGATTATGTCCTTTCCTGGGGGCCTTTAATTTTAGGGCATGCGCCGGCTAAAGTGATTAAGGCGTTGAAAGAGACAATGAAAAAAGGAACGAGTTTTGGCGCGCCGACTGAATATGAAATTGAACTTGCCAAATTGGTTACAAACGCGTTTCCTTCGTGTGAGATGGTCCGTATGGTGAATTCCGGGACAGAGGCGGTAATGAGCGCGATTAGAGTTGCGCGCGGATATACAGGCCGTAACAAAATTATAAAGTTTGCCGGGTGTTATCATGGTCATGCGGACAGTTTATTGGTTAAAGCAGGCTCGGGTGCTGCTACTTTAGGTGTTCCTGACAGCCCGGGTGTTCCTGATGATGTGGCTAAATATACGATCAATCTTACATATAATAAGTTAGATGAAGTTGAAGACACAATTAGAAGAGCCGGTCATGAAATTGCCTGTGTGATTTTAGAGCCGATAGCGGGAAACATGGGTGTTATTCCTCCTGAAAAAGGATTTTTATCAGGACTTAGAAAACTGACTCAGGAATATGGAATAGTTTTAATTTTTGATGAAGTTATGACAGGATTCAGGGTTAGTTTTGGAGGGGCGCAGGAATTATATGGAATTAAACCTGATTTAACAACATTAGGTAAGGTTATTGGAGGCGGGCTGCCGGTAGGCGCTTACGGCGGCAAAAGGGAAATAATGGAGAAGGTCTCGCCATGCGGACCGATATACCAGGCAGGGACTTTATCGGGAAATCCCCTGGCAATGGCCGCGGGCATTGAAACATTAAAAATATTGTCGAATAAAAATATTTACAAAAAATTGGAAAGGCTTGGCGGTAAACTTTCCAGAGGAATAGAAAAAGCGGCTAAAACAGCAGGAGTCGATATTTATACTACGCGTGTTGGTTCAATGTTTTGCGTATTTTTTACTAATGAAAAAGTTACAAATTATGAAGAGGCAAAGAAATCAGACGCCAATAAATTTTCGTTATTTTTTCAGGAAATGTTAAAACGGAATGTTTATTTGGCCCCGTCTCAATATGAAGCGGTATTTTTATCAAACGCCCATAGCGCAAAGGATATTGAGTTGACTGTTCAGGCGGCGGAAGAGGCATTTAAAGAAGTCGCTCGTCGTTAGTCGCTCGTCGCCAGTGGGGAGACCCGTCATTCCCGCGAATGCGACTGTCATTCCCGCGAAAGCGGGAATCCAGGGTGGGTTGTGTGTTGTGGGGTTGTCATTCCGAGCGGGAGCGAGGAATCTGTTGTAGGGGCAAATCCCCCTTAATCCCCCTTTTGCAAAGGGGGAAATAGGGGGATTTACGGAAGAAAGATTTCTTCCTTCGGTCGAAATGACAAATTGTGTGGTCGGGTTGTCATTCCGAACGAAGTGAGGAATCTTATACTGACAAAATTGTTTGGTCGAAATGACAAATTATACGAGGAGGAATTATGAAAAAATCAATTTTTGTAGTTTTATGTCTGTCGGTTTTGTTTGTGGCAAATTGTCAGAATAAAGAAAAAGTTTCTGATAAAAGAACGCAGGAACAAGAAGCAATGGCTATGCAGAGAATAAATGAATATGAAAGAATTTTAGAAATAAATCCGAATGATTTGGAAATTTTAACCGCGCTTGGCAATGTTTACTATGACGTTGGTAGATGGGATAAAGCGGTCGAAAATTATTTGAAGGTACTGGCTATTGATTCCACGGATGTTAATGTTCGCACGGATATGGGAACGGCTTATAAACAGATGGGGCTATACGATTTGGCTGAACGGGAGTTTAAGAAGGGAATTGAAATAGATCCTAAACACTCTAAAGCTCATTACAATCTTGGAGTTGTTTACCATGATCAGGGTAAATACAAGGAAACCTTAGCTGAATGGGAAAAAAGTTACGATTTGGAACAGGACCCGTATTTTAAAGAAACCGCCAAAAGGAACATCGAACAGTTGAAACAAATGTCGGGAGAATCTACTTCTTTACTGCCTCCGGCGAAGCGGTAGTATGTCATTCCGAGCGGGAGCGAGGAATCTGTTGTAGGGGCAAATCCCCCTTAATCCCCCTTTTGCAAAGGGGGAAATAGGGGGATTTACGGAAGAAAGATTTCTCCCTTCGGTCGAAATGACAAATTGTGCGGTCGGGTTGTCATTCCGAACGAAGTGAGGAATCTTATACTGACAGCTGGTTGGTGCTCATCTGTCCAATACAGCTGATCCGCTTGGCAGACTTTCGGATTGACTATAAAAACTATAAGTAGAATCAAGAATGCTAAACACAGAGGTTACATAAAAAGTATAGGAGTAACCTGCAGTTACATTGGTTGTATCTGAAAAATTTGTTGCTGATGTAAAACCTTTCGACTCTTTACCAGGAGCTATTGTAACAACATTGTAACCGATTAAATTAGTTGTAAATACAGGCGCGTCCCAAACTATATTATTTGCAACAGGCGCGAGTCCCTTTGTTACCGTTAAATCACGAGGAATAGCATTCAAATATGTAGAATCCACAGAAGCTCCATACGTATAATAAGAAGGCGGAGTGACGGAAGTAACGTTTTTATCATCTTTACCGCAGCCTAAAAAAACAAGCAAGGCCAAAGAAACAATAACAAATCTTAAATTTTTTTTCATATGTAACACCCCTCCCTGCAAATCCCCCTTTAATCCCCCTTCCTGCCTACCGCAGGCAGGTTTCAAAGGGGGAAATAGGCGGATTTTTATTTAGCCCATGTGATCGGCTGTACAGTAATAGTTAACCCGTCGCGAATAATAACATCACCCGTTACACTTGCAGTTTTTCCGGCGTTATCTTTGTCAAAAGCGGTAATTTTTACCTTTTTTTCCTTAGCGGCACTGCCAACGCGAAAAGTTAAAGTTAAAACATAATAACCCTGTGCGTTAGTGAAAGTTTGCTCGGTGCCGGAATCGGTTTTAACTAACGCACCGGGGACTCCTTCAACTTCCGTAGTGGTTCCCAGCGCAGAAGTTACAGTATAACTTCTTGTGACTCTTCCTATCACAGTGGCTGTTCCCCAACTAAGTTCACTTAGGGGATTGCTGATAGAACAACCTGCAAAAAGAACCACAAAAAACAATATCAACCATAATTTTCTGTTCCTCATTAAACATTCCCTCCCTCGCTTGGCTAAATTGTCTAAACAAGCCCACAGCTGAGATTATATCACTTTTTCTTATTTTGTCAATAATAAAGTTAAAATTAGGTAACCGGTTACCAATTACATTTGAACGCTTCTTTATCGGATTTTTTCCTTGACAGTTTAATACATTTTTATATATAATCAAAAAAGCAAACCACAGAGATCACAAAGAAAAGCTAAGAATTTCTCAGTGTTCTCATCTATTTGTAACAAAGGGCTTGCTACAGAAGATAAAGATTAATAATTTGAGGACACAGAGGGAATGTCCCTCCGTGTTCTCTGTGGTTAAAAAAGGGGTGACAAATGAGAAAATTTTTTTTAACACTGGTATCTGGTGTTTTTTTAATTATTTTTAATGTAAATAATTACGCGGAAGTTTCTTCCGATATTGAAATTCTCATTCCTAACACTGATGTTATCACTGAGTATCCGGAGATAAGAATTGTAGGGTTAGTCCACGACGCGTCGGTAACTCAGGTTAACATATTGATAAATGATTCACCGACAAAATTAGCTGATGTTTTAAAAGGCGCATTTCTCGGAGGTATAACTCTAAAGGATGGAATGAATGAAATAAAGGTTGTCGCGAAGGATAAAGATATAGGAACATTCGCCGTAAAAGTTTTTTATAAAAAGGATACGGCGGCAGTTCCTGATTATGTTCAGAAGGATTTTAAAAAGTTTTATGACCATGAAATTTTTAAAGGCCGTGTGGAGGAATGTAACGATTGTCATGATTTGTCGGACAGTAAGGGTGTTTATCCGGGCAGGTTATTAAGGGGTTCAGTCTCCTGTGTGAGTCCGGAAGAAGGGTGTCATACCGATAAAAGTGTCAAGGCCTATGTTTACAGCCACGGGCCGGTAGGTGAGGCAACCTGTGTAGGCTGTCACAGCCCGCATGGAACATTTAATAAATTTTCTCTGGTGGTTACGGGAAGCGCTTTATGTTATCGCTGTCATACCGATAAGGAAATGGATTTCACCAAGCAGTTTGTTCATGGCCCTGTTGGCGGAGGTGATTGCAATGCCTGCCACGACCCTCATGGAGGGAGTCAGGAGTTTCAATTAAGAGGACTGGGGGCGGAATTATGTTATATGTGCCATAAGAGAGATAAGGCAAATATGAAAGCTGTTCATGGTCCTGTAGCCGCGGGAGATTGTAATGTGTGTCATAATCCGCATGCCGCTCAATATAAATTTCAATTGGAAAAATCACCGGCAGAGATTTGTTTTGTTTGTCATGAAGCTAAGGCGAAAGACATGCAGAAAGAATTTGTGCATAAACCCGTAGTGGAAAGAAAATGCGATGATTGTCATGATTCTCATACGTCTGATTTTAAATATCAGTTAAAAGAAGATGGTCTAAAATTATGTTATGTGTGTCATAAAGAAGAAGAAGAGCGATTTACGGATGTTAAAGAAAAACATTATCCTGTGGATGAAGGCGAGTGTGATGAATGTCACGATGCCCACGCGTCGGATACTAAATATTTGCTTTTAAGGGGGGGCGAAACATTGTGTTATATGTGCCATGAAGAAAAAGAGGCCGAATTTAATAAGCCTTCAAAGCATGGCCCGGTTGAACAGGGAGATTGTGTAGCATGCCATAATCCGCATGGTTCGAATTTTACAAAAATATTGCAGAAAGATTTTCCGAAGCCGTTTTATACCGCGTTTGAAGAGAGTAAATATGATTTGTGTTTCGGATGTCATAAGAAAACGGTTGTTCTGGATCTGTTTACCGCGACGTTGACTGATTTCCGAAACGGTAAGAAAAATATGCATTATGTGCATGTTAATAAAAAAAAGGGGCGGACATGCCGCACATGCCATGAGGCTCATGCTTCCACTCAGGAAAAACATATCCGTTTAGAAGTGCCTTTTAGTCCATATTGGAATTACAAAGTTGAATTTACAAAAACTCCTACGGGCGGCAGGTGTGTAGTCGGCTGTCATAAGCCAAGAGATTATGACCGTGAGAATCCTGTGCCGGAGGAGGAATGGTATTAGATAGTTGTCAGTCGTCAGTCGTCAGTCGTCAGTCGAAGAAGGTAGGAGCGAGGTTATCTCGCCTGTCATTCCCGCGAAGGCGAGTTGTAGGGGCGCAATTTATTGCGCCCGTATGTTGTCATTCCGAGCGGGAGCGAGGAATCTATTGTAGGGGCAAATCCCCCTTAATCCCCCTTTTGCAAAGGGGGAAATAGGGGGATTTATTGAAGAAAGATTTCTCCCTTCGGTCGAAATGACAAAAGTGGTACGGTCGAAATGACAATTAACGAGCGACTAGTCCCAAGTGACGAAAAATGAGAAAATTAATAATCAGTATATTTATTTCTGTCTGTTTTGTATCTTCTACTCGTGCTGTTTCTTCCGCTTACGCCATCCAAAATGTAAATGTTGGAGATCAAGCTTTGGGTTTCAATTTAGACAATCTTGAGGGCGGAAGCGTCGTATTGGGTGATTATTTTGGTAAAAATGTAGCGGCTGTTTGCTTTTGGAATTTGACCGCGAAAGATAGCGTAAAAGAATTAGACGCATTGGCTCAACTTTATAGCTGGTATCATCAGGAAAATAATTTGGAGGTATTTGGAATTTTCACGCCGCCGGAACCCCGCGATATAAATGAAACTGAACTCGCAGAGATAAATGAACTGCTTGAAGAAAAAAAGTATCCTTTTCCTATACTTTTAGACCATAAACAGACAGTTTATAAGTTGTATGGGGTTATTTCTTTTCCATCGTTTTTAGTTATAAATAAAAAAGGCGAGGTTGATTATTTGATGCCTATGTGGAGCCCTCTTAAGGGTGAGGATGATGTAAAGAATAGTGTAAAGAAGGCGTTAGGCATTGAAATAGCTAAGGAGAGAGAGGCAAGACAAAAAGTGTCGGAGCCGGATACTGAATCAGGAGACACTCATTATGAGCTCGGTGTGGTGTATAGAAAAAATGGGCAAATGGATGAGGCAAAGGAGGAATTTAAGAAAACTATTGAATTATTTTCAGGAGCCGGCAAAGGTTTATTTGCGGGTATGAAGAAAAAACGAGAAGTACATCCTAACCTTGCGAACGCTTATAATGATTTAGGTGAAATTTTATTGGAAGAGGGAAAGAAGGAAGAGGCTTTAACCTCGTTGAAAAAAGCCGGTGACGAATATAGGGAAATAATAAAGAAGTTACAAAAAAGCAGCAAGGGGCTTTAGCCCCGTAGAATTGAGTTATGTGTTGTCATTCCGAGCGGCTCCATTGTCATTCCGAGCGGGAGCGAGGAATCTGTTGTAGGGGCGACCCTATGTGGTCGCCCTCATGGAAAAGGGTAGCCACACAGGGCTACCCCTACGGGAAAGATTTCTCCCTTCGGTCGAAATGACAGGATTATGCGTTCGAAATGACAAGATTATACGGTCGGGTTGTCATTCCGAGCGGGAGCGAGGAATCTTATACTGGGTTCGGTTGAGGAAAGATTTCTCCCTTCGGTCGAAATGACAAAAATGTGCGTTCGAAATGACAACTGATAAGTTACGGAGATTTTCGGTTGAACCCAGCCCCTCATAAAATAACTGGACGGGTTTTAAAATAAGATGGCTTTTTAATAAACCTAAGGATATTATTTAATGATGAGAATAGAAGTGAGGGGCTGGGTGAAAAAAATATTTTCTTGTTTGTTTATATCCTGCCTTTTTTGCCTTGTATTGGGAATAAAATCGCAAGCCGGCATTACTATTTTTTCTCCAGAAGATAAAGTTTATATATTTAGAGACACAATTTTTATTATCGGAAAAACAGACGCAAAAAAACTCCGTTATTGGATTAATGGAAGAGAAGGTTCTGTCCGCCCGCGTGAAGGAAATTTCCATTTTTTAGCGACTTTAAATGATGGATTAAATAAAATTGAGATAAGTCAGGGGGATATAGGGGGATTAAAGGGGGATTTACAGGTGGAAGAAAAAATACGGTTGGAGGTTTTTAGATTAAAAAATTATAAATTTTTTGTTTTAAAAACTTATGATTCAACCGGGCCTGCCGGATTCAGCAGGTATGTTTTTCACACAGGCGAGAAGGATGCTTTTTGTGAAGAATGTCATGCGATGAAGCCCTCGAAGGCGGGCAGGGAAATGTGTTTTAGTTTGTGCCATAAAAATGATATTATGAAGTGGGGATATATGCATGGTCCCGCGGGAGAAGGCGCGTGTCTCGCGTGTCATGATTCAGAGGGATCCGATAATGGGTATAAGGTGGTGGTTGACGGCGGCGGACAGATTTGTATGACATGCCATGAAGGGATAGGTTCGATGAAGAAAAATGTTCACACGGCAGTTGAAAAACAATTTTGCATGGGGTGTCATAGCCCTCATGGGACGATAAATGATTTTGTTTTATGGGAAGATGGAAGGGCGAAGATGTGCGATCTCTGCCACATGGATAAAAAAAATAAAATGATACGGTATCCTCATAAAGCTATTCCCGATGGGGATTGTCTCGGCTGTCATCATCCGCATGAATCCGATAATCCTTACAGCCTGCGTCAGTCCGCCGGGCAATTATGCGTGGAAACGGAATGTCATGGGCGCATTACAGGAGCAATATCAAAACATTTGCATCCATATGATGTGCGTCCGACAAAAGGTTCGCCTGTGGCAATTCCAGAGGATATTTTTTTAGATGATAAAAAAAATGTAGTTTGTTACAGCTGTCATAATCCGCATGGGTCGGATAATCCGTTTATTTTTTGGATGCCGAAGGAAAAACTTTGTCCCAGCTGTCATTCCAATCTTTTGCCTCCCCCTTTGGAAAAGGGGGATTGAGGGGGATTCTATAAAATTTTTTAAGCAAATTTTTTTAGAAATTTCTTGACAGAAAACAGATACTATAATAAAATTCGCTTAGGTTTCTATAAGAAAAGGACGATATACTAGCCTGGAATGTTTATGCCGGCAGGGGAATGAAAATTAAGTAAAGTGGCGAAGCGTTGTCATTCCGAGCAGAGAACTGTCATTCCGAACGGCTTCATTGTCATTCCGAACGAAGTGAGGAATCTGTTGTAGGGGCGACCCTATGTGGTCGCCCTGTAAAAGAGGGCAGCCACACAGGGCTGCCCCTACGAAAGAAAGATTTCTTCCTTCGGTCGAAATGACAAAACCTAAACTTTAACAGAGGAGATGTCTATGGTATTAAGACGGAGATTAGAAAGCGGTAAAAAAAAGAAAAGCCCGGTTATCGCGGCAGTCGCGTCCTTCTTTTTCCCTGGTGCGGGGCAGGCGTATAACAGAGAGGTTATCAGGTCATTGGTAATGATTCTTATGGCTATCAGTTTACTGACATGGTTTGTTTTTTTACAGCAGGATTATAGTGATGCCCTGCGACAGGCCAATGATTTGAATCTTGTCGGGCAGATTGCCCAGGAATACGCGAAAGCGCAAGGGGTATCCCGTCTTCTCCCGCTCGCGCTTTATCTGGGATTGTTAGCTTTTAGCATTTATGACGCGTATGTATTCTCGGCGTATATCGTTAAAAGTATGGAGCCGCGGCCGGAGGGAGTAGAGAGAAGAAGCGGGGATAGAAGGTGAAAAGTGGAGATTGGAGATTGGGGGGGGGAGAGACCCGTCATTCCCGCAATCTTTTGGCGGGAATCTATTTTTCGTTTGACTTTTTTTATATTTAATGATATAATACTGTTGTAAAGTTAGTCAGTTGCCAGTTGAAAAGAGAATTTTAAAAACCGGCCAACTGGTTAATCTTGACAGAGGAGATATTGATGTCTTTTAAGAAAAATATTTTGTTTGTTCTGGCAATGTGGCTTGCTGTGATTATTTTCAGCGGCATTAGTTTTGCGCAGAAAGCAGAGCTTGAAGAGGATTTGTCTGATACTGCTGTTGAAGAAGCAAGGATTCC
>JBDROR010000029.1:0-3038 GCA_043809805.1 bacterium | reverse complement strand
AAGATTGGGGAGGATGAAAAAAATGGAGCTACAGGTAAAATTTTATTAGATGGGATTGAAGCCAAAGTTGCAAAAATGTGTTTCGAAAAGAATGGTGACGACTATGAACAAAAATGCAGTCATTTAATAAAAGAGAAATATCCTAATTGTGAGGAATTTTGGAAATTTATTATAGTTCCCAGCACAAATCGGATTAATGATAGAAATGAATCTGGAGACGAAGCAATTCGGGAAAGAGAAGGCATTTCAGAAGACATTAAGGATATTGCCCATTTGCATTATACGACTTTTCTAAATTTGGTGTACGCCCATGACCACTTGACTAATTTTGGATTATCTTCTTTTGAGGATTTTTATATCCATTTAAGCTCGGCTTGTGATTTAGCTGAAGGTTTTTTGTTAAAGATTTATTTGTTGATTTGTGAGTGTAACGGCGAGAAAAGTTCGCTTTTGGCAAAAACATCCCGGGATGGTTTTTTTAAATTGTGCGGTGATTGGTACGATGAAAACTATAACAAACTTTGGTGTAATTATCTCAAAAAGGGAAAGGGCATACCAATAAAAATTCCCCATGGTAAAAATATGCTGGATGAATATTTTAATGGTGACGAGATGTGGGAAAAATATAAAGTATATACTCAAAAAATCAGGGAATATAGAAATGTAATTATTCATAATTGTCAAATAGGAAGGATACGCAAAAATGGTAAGATCTTTGTTCCTAAAAGAGACAAGATACAAAATTATAAAACATGGGATAAAGTTTTTGCCGCTACCAAAAACAAACAGGAGATAGAAAATAATTTTATCGAAATGAAACAGCAGATGAAATTAAGCCTCGAAGGGCTTGAAGATAAACTTAACGATTTATGGGAAAAGCCGATTAGCGATATGAAAGGTTTGTTGTATAAAAAGAAGAATGAAATGCTTTTTGGGAAATATAATTTCGCTGACAATTAATAAAACCGAAAGGTAAAAGTAAAGATGGATGCTGAAAAATATTCTATTTCTTTGACCAAAGAGATGGAAGCTCTTGAAGGAAGGTTAGGCTGTTTTATAAAACATAAGCTGTATGAAGGAGAATGGAGAGAGACTGTTCTTAGAACAATTCTCAGAAGACATCTTCCGAATACAATCGGAGTTGGAACAGGATTTATTGTTTTTCCCGATGGAGCATCAACCCAAATAGATGTTCTTCTTTATGGCAAAGAAAAACCATTATTATTTCAGTCTGGAGAATTTGTTTTAGTTACGCCTGACGCGGTAAAAGGAGTTATAGAAGTGAAAACTTCAGGGAAAGAGATAAAAAAGAAATCTTTGAAGACATTGTCAGAAATAGGCAAGAAAGTGAAGAGCGAAAGCGGAAACGCTTCATTTTTTGTTGGTATTATTGGTTATTGTTACAACCTTCCTGAAATAAAGAAAAAGAAAGGACAAGGGATAACAAAGGTAACAAATGTACTTCTGGCTATACAATCATGCGCATCAAAATTCGCAGATAAAGAAATCAAATGCGTTTCACTTGGGAAAGATTGCATTATCATTTTTAATGAAAAAATAGAAAGCGCAAAAAAACCGAAAAAATGGATGGCATATAAAGTGGAAGACAAAGCATTCGCGTATTTTGTGTATTTTATTATTTGCTGTCTCAACAAGGAATGGGCAAGCAAAAATAAAAAAATAATATTCCCTGATGAGAACAATGCTATTTTTATAAAGGACATTTCAAGAACAGGAAGAAAAAAACGTTCATCAAATTAAACTGGCAATTGTCTGTCAGGGGAAACGACAATGTGGAGAAAACAAAAATAGGAATTAAGCCCATTAGAACTAACAGAGTGAAGGATTGATGTTATGAAAAAGCAGAAATTAGAATTAACATGGATTGGTAAAGACGAGGAGCCAAGGCTTGAGCCTCGTATTTTGATTGAAGATCCGGATAAATCATACGGTGCGAAGGATACGCAGAATATACTTATCCACGGCGACAATCTTCTCGCCCTTAAAGCACTTGAACAGAATTATGCCGGAATGATTAAATGTATTTATATTGATCCGCCTTACAATACTGGCAATGCGTTTGAACATTATGATGACGGATTGGAGCATTCATTGTGGTTGTCTTTAATGAAGCCAAGATTAGAGCTATTTCGGTGTTTATTGTCCGATGACGGAAGTATTTGGATTTCAATAGATGATGATGAATGTCATTATTTAAAAGTGTTGTGCGATGAGGTGTTTGGAAGAAACAATTTTATTCAAAATATTGTTTGGCAGAAAAAATACTCTCCCCAGAATGATGCTAAATGGTTGTCAGACAGCCACGACCATATTCTTTGTTATGCCAAGGTAAAAAATATTTGGAGACCCAATTTGTTGCCGAGAACAGAAGCAATGAATAAGAGGTATAAAAACTTAGACAATGATCCTAGAGGCGTTTGGAAAGTGAGTGATTTGTCTGCAAAAAGGGTTACTCCTAAGGATATTTATGAAATTATAACTCCTAGCGGAAGAAAAGTTATGCCTCCTGATGGCAGGAGTTGGGGAGTTTCCAAAGAAAAGTATGCTGAGTTAGTTTCAGAAAATCGAATATGGTTCGGCGAAAATGGAAACAATGTCCCGCAGTTAAAAAGATTCCTTAGTGATGTTCAAGATGGTATGGTGGCTAAGACAATTTGGATGCGTGATGAAGTTGGAGATAATCAAGAAGCGAAACGTGAAATTAAGGAATTTAATTCGGACGATGTATTTTCTACGCCAAAACCGGAACGTCTTATAGCAAGAATATTAACACTCGGAACAAAACAAAACGATATCGTTCTCGACTCCTTCCTTGGCTCTGGAACAACAGCCGCAGTCGCTCATAAAATGGGGCGTCGATGGATCGGTGTTGAGCTTGGTGATCATTGTTATACGCATTGTGTTCCCCGCTTGAAGAAAGTTTGTGATGGAACAGATCAGGGGGGCATTTCAAAGTCTGTTGACTGGAAAGGCGGAGGCGGATTTAAGTTTTATGAACGAGCTCCTAGCTTGCTTAA
>JBDROR010000028.1:0-3968 GCA_043809805.1 bacterium | reverse complement strand
ATTTATCTCCTTAATTTTTTTATGGTAAAATTCATATTAACTTAATAATAAGAGGAAAGGTTTTAAAATGAGAGAGGCCTTATTTTATAAAAAATGGGATAATGAAAAAGTTGAGTGCTTGCTTTGCCCCAGACACTGTGTAATTGCATCTGGTGAAACCGGTTTCTGCCGATCAAGGAAAAATATTGACGGCGCGCTTTACGCGGTAAATTTTGGGCAGTCCGCTTCGCGGCCTGTTCTTGACCCGATTGAAAAAAAACCGCTATACCATTTTTACCCGGGAGCTTCGATCCTTTCTCTTGGGCCTAACAACTGTAACCTCGCGTGCCAAAATTGCCAAAACTGGACAATTTCCCAGATTGATGTAAAGACAATTTCAATCTCTCCGGAAGAATTGGTTAAACTTGCGAAAGAAAGCAAATCCCTGGGTGTAGCCTATACATACACTGAGCCGTTTACATGGTATGAATTTATTCTGGAGGCCGCGCCTCTTGTAAAAGAGGCCGGCATGAAGAATGTTTTGGTAACCAATGGCTATGTGGAAGAAGAGCCTTTGAAACGGCTTCTTCCTTTTATTGACGCGTTAAATATTGACGTTAAATCAATGTATGAAGATTTTTACAAAAAAATATGTCAGGCAAAATTAGAACCTGTTTTGAAGACAGCCGAATTAGCCAATAAAACCTCTCATGTCGAGATAACTAATCTTGTAATTCCAACATTAAATGATAAGAAAGAGGATTTTGACAAGTTGACAGACTGGATTTTTAAAAAATTAGGGCCTGATATTCCGCTTCATTTTTTAAAATATTTCCCAAATTATAAAATGGGGATCCCGTCGACAGACATTTCGAGTTTAGAACTTGCAAGGAAGATTGCGCGAGAAAAACTAAATTATGTATATATTGGGAACATCTCGGATGTTTCGGCTAATACAACTTTTTGCCCAAAATGCCATAATGAACTTATTCAAAGAACAGGATATTCCATAAAGAAAACAGGATTAAAGGAAGGACGATGCGTAAAATGCGAAAACGAAATTGCCGGATATTTATATTAATGCTTCTGGTTTTATTATCAAATTCCGGATGTAGAGAGAATAAAATTGAAGATACAAAATTTTTGCTTGGAACCATTGTTGATATTAAAATTTATCAAACGGATAAAAAAACAGCTAAAGAGGCGATAAAAAAGGCGTTTTACGAAATTGAACGGATTAACCATGTTTTTAGCCATTATAGGGAAGACAGTTTTATTTCCAAAATAAATAAAAATAGCGGGAATTGGGTGGATGTGTCTGAAGAAGTAATAAATTTAATAGGGCAGGCAATAAAATTTTCTGTTTTAACAGACGGAGCTTTTGATATTACAATCGGCCCGGTAGTCAATCTTTGGGGGTTTGGCGCGGCTAAAAAACATTATATTCCTTCCGATAAAGAAATTTCTGATAATCTTTTTTTGGTTGATTATAAAAATGTGGAAATTGACAGGGAGAAAAATAAAATCAGAATAAAAAACGGAACACGGATAGATATGGGCGGGATAGCCAAAGGTTATGCGGTTGACTGTGTGGTGAAGATTTTTAAAGAAATCGGCATAAAAAATGCGCTTATTAACGCGGGCGGGAATATTTTTGTGATGGGCAAAAGAAAGAGGGCGAAGCCCTTCAAAATAGGAATTCAGCACCCAAGGGAAGAAAAAGAGATAATAGCCGCTTTAAAAATTTTTGATGCCGCGACAGCCACATCCGGAGATTATGAAAAATATTTTGTTGAAAACGGAAAAAGGTATCATCACATTTTTAATCCAAAGACAGGGCGCCCGGCCAATCTATGCCAGAGTGTTACGATAATCGCGAAAGATGCTGTTATCTCTGACATTCTTTCAACGGGAATTTTTGTTATGGGTCCGGAAACGGGAATAAAATTAGTAGAATCTCTCCCAGAGGTGGAATGTTTTATTGTGGACGAATCCGGGAGCATTATTAAATCAAAAGGGTTTGATAAATATGTAAAATAGTTGTCAGTTGTCAGTTGTCAGTTGTCGAAGGAAATTAAATTTCCAGTTTTCAAAATTATCTTCCAAAATTGCGGAACGCGCTTCTTTCATAAATTCCAAATAGAAATGGACATTGTGTAAACTCACTAAAGAAAGCCCTGTGATTTCACTCATCTTAAACAGATGCCGCAGATAGGCGCGGGAATGTGTGCGGCATGTGTAACATTTGCAATCCTCATCAATCGGTTTAAAATCGTTTTGGTATTGGGAGTTTTTGAGGATTACCTTGCCGTTTCTTGTAAAAGCAGTGCCGTTTCTGGCATTTCTTGTCGGCATAACGCAATCGAACATATCAATACCGAGAGATATTCCTTCCACAATGTCTTCGGGGGTGCCGACACCCATTAAATACCGTGGCTTATTCTCCGGTATTAACGGCGCGGTTTGTTTTATTATTTCGGACATTAAATCCTTTGGTTCTCCCACGCTCAATCCGCCCAGGGCGTATCCTTCAAAATCAATTTCAATAAGTTGTTCCGCGGAAATTTTTCTAAGTTCAGGATAGACGCCTCCCTGTATGATGCCGAATAACGATTGTTTGCCGGATGAATTTGTTGAAAAATATTCTTTACATCTTTTTGCCCATGCCGTTGTAATTTTAAGTGAATTTTGAACATGGTCGAATGTGGATGGGTAGGGCGGGCAGTCGTCAAAATTCATAATAATATCGGCGCCTAATATAATCTGGATTTCCATAGATTTTTCAGGCGTGATAAAATGACTGCTCCCGTCAAAATGTGAATTGAAATGGACACCGTCTTTTGTGATTTTTTTCGGAACATTCAGGCTGAAAACCTGGTATCCTCCGCTATCGGTTAAAATCGGCCTTTCCCAATTCATGAATTTATGTGCGCCGCCGGCTGTTTTGATTATTTCAAGACCCGGACGCAGATAAAGATGATAGGCGTTATTGAGAATAATTTGAGAGCCCATTTCAACCAAATCCCTGTTTGTCAGGGTTTTGACTGTGGCGTGAGTTCCAACTGGCATAAAGACAGGCGTTTGTATCTCACCGTGAGCAGTTTTTACAAGGCCTGCCCGGGCCATTGTTTTATTATCTTTTTTTATAAGATTAAATTTCACCTATTGAATCCCCCTTTATATTGTCATTTCGAGCAAAGCGAGAAATCTAAGATTCCTCACTTCGTTCGGAATGACAAACCGCTACGTTCGAATGTCCTAAATAATCTTTTTGACAAATGAGTAAACGTGAATTATACTATATATCATGGATATGAAAACAGAAAACTTGGAAGCAGTTATAAATATTGATGGGGCATGTTCGGGAAATCCCGGTCCGGCGGGTTTGGGTGTTTTAATTTGTCATCCCTGCGGCGAGGTCTATGAGGAAATCAGCGAGTATATCGGCGAGGCGACGAATAATATCGCCGAATACCGGGCCTTCATCAAGGCCTTGGAACGATCGCGGGTTTTAGGGTTAAAAAGAATCGCGGTTTATTCCGATTCTGAATTACTGGTAAAACAGATTTTGGGAGAGTATAAAATAAAAAATAAAGACATTTTGAAACTGGCGACTGAGGCGGGTGAAATCTGCAAATCGTTTCAAAAATTATATCTAAAATATTTACCGCGCGAACAAAATAGCAGGGCGGATAAATTAGCGCGTTTGGCGGTAAAGAAGCATACTACCAGACTTCCGCCAAGAGCAAAAAAAATTAAAAGTAAATCTCAAGCTGGACAGGCAATCGCTCCAAATATCTTTGAAGGTTAATGGATAATTTGGAGAGGAAAGTCCGAACACCATAGGGCAAGATGGCCGCTAATGACGGCTCTCCGCGAGGGGCAGGAAAGTGCCACAGAAAATATACCGCCCCGCACATAACTGGCATTAGTAGTGGTAGCCGCAGGCTTTAGCCTGCGAGCGAAAAAATATTAACGATGCGAGTTAT
>JBDROR010000027.1:0-4369 GCA_043809805.1 bacterium | reverse complement strand
ATTTAAAAAATTCGATATATCAGCAGTAATTATTCCAATTTTTTCACCTATGTCTTTAATAATCCCACAGGCGTCTTTATTATTTGATTTGGCAAGTATGCCTAATTGCTTTACATTCCCTTTTTTCCCCAACAATCTAAGCATATTTTCTTCGATTGCCTGCCGTCCAATATATCTTTCCAAACAACCGGTATTTCCGCAAGGACATTTCCTCCCTTTTGGTTCAATCGTAATATGCCCTATTTCTCCAGCTCCCCCTGTCACGCCGCGAAAGATTTTTCCATCTATAACAATCCCCCCGCCAACACCGGTTCCTAATGTAATACAGACCATACTCTTCGAACCCTTACCCGCACCCAACCAATATTCGCCTAACGCGGCCGCATTGGCATCATTTTCAATAAAAACGGGTATTCCCCATGCTTTACGCAGTATATTTCTGATTGAAACATTACCCCATCCGGGAAGATTCGGAGGATTAGAAACAATACCCTTTTCGATATCCACAGGGCCCGGACATCCAATCGCAACGCCAGAAACATATTTTAATAAATCTTTTCTATCTGCAAAAATTTTTTTTTGCTGTTCTATTATTTTCTTTACAACATAATCTTTACCATTGCCTGCGTCCGTTGATATAACATTAGAACATAGAACTTTGCCGTTTTTATTAACCAGCGCGCATTTTATAAACGTCCCGCCTAAATCGGTAACTAAAGCAAGATGGCTGTTCACCCGTAAATCCCCCTTTAATCCCCCTTTTTCAAAGGGGGAAATTAGATTCCGATGTCAAGGCTTAGCCCATAACTTTGCATTTCACCAAAATCGGCTTCGACACAAAGGCTAAAGATCAACATATTAAGTTTCGCGCCGACAAATTGTCTAATTCCGGAATTTGTTGTGTTTTGGAGCGGCAAAGAAGAACCTTGAACAGAAAGCTTCGTCTGATCATAACTAATACCCGCATATGGCGTAAGTATTCCTATACCTTTACTAATCGAAGCTCCAAAGCTCGTAGAGTTCAGATCAAAGTTTTTGCCGCCGTTTAAAACTGAATAGGCCAGAAATAAATTTACCGCGGGTGTCACTATAGATCCGGCAAGCGGGGCATAACTTATTTCCCCTCCCATCAGGGATAAATCCGCGTTTGGCGCGGCCCCTCCGCGCAGTCCGATATCAACACTTAAAGGCAATCCCTTTTTTATATGCGCCACAGGGAAAAACAAATAAGAAGGCGCCGATGATGTGCTGTATGACTTATTCCAAAGAGACGTATCCTCCAGTTTTACCGCGGTTGCCTCAACCCCTATATTAAAACCGATTAGTCCCAATGGGGCAGCTCCTTTATATTGCCTCCGGGACAACAAAAAGCCAACTTGTTTTCCAAAGGAATCAAGCTCTGACTGGGCAAAATCAGCGATACTTATTTCCGCCGCACCAGAGGAAGAAATCAATAACAAAAAACACATTATAAATAAAAACCCGTTTCGAAAATGTTTCATAATTCTTATCCTCCTTTGGGTGTGATTGTATCATATGAAAGTCAAAATTCAAAAATCAAAATACAAAACTTTTGACTTTTGCATTTGGCCTTTTGAATTATTAAAGTTAATTTTGTTGGGTTTAGTAAAACCCAACCTACAAAACTACCACCTAAAGTGGGACACCCACCACCCGTCCCCGCTCCACATCAAACCATTTCCCTCTCTTATTCTTAATATTTGACCTATCAACCTCCGTTATAAATATTTGAATACCTTTTGGTAAAACATTAAAAATGTTTTCTATCCTTTTATTATCTAATTCTGAAAACAACTCATCAAATAAAACTATCGGATACTCTCCCGACTCCTCAAAAATAAGATATATTTCCGCTAAATTTAACGCCAGTAAAACACTTTTTATCTGCCCCTGAGAGGAAAAATCCTTCACCTCTTTCCCGTTCATAAAAAAAGCAATGTCGTCCCGATGCGGCCCACACAAAGAAAATCCTTTCCTTATTTCTTCACCCCTCGTTTTTAAAATTAGTTTACTGTAAATATTTATTATTTCCTTTTTATCATTCAAAACGCTATTTGATAAAAAAGTTTTATAGACCACATCTATTTCTTCATAGGATATTATATTTTTATAAATCTTTTTCATTAACATATTTATCTTATTCAGGACAATATTTCTTTTTATTATTAACTCAGCCCCATACTCCACCAATTGTTTATCCCACGAATCCAACAAATCAATATTTTTATCTATCATTTTTTCTTGTAATATTAAATTTTTTTGGGTTAAAATTTTCTGGTATTGTTTTAGGGTGTGAAAATATTGAGGACTAATTTGAGATATTTGAAAATCTAAGTAACTACGCCTTTGGGAAGGCGCGCCTTTAATAATATTATAATTCTCAGGGGTAAAAATTACGGCTGGGAATCTATTATTGAGATAATTAGGGTTGGTCTGGATTTTATTGTTAATTCTTAATCTTTTTCCTTTTACTTTTTCCCCAACAACTTCTATTACCTGATTCTTATCCTTTATTATTAATGTGCCTTTCACATAAAAAAAATTAGACTCAAAATTTATTATATCTTCACAACAATTCGTCCTTAAGGATTTCGATGTTAAAAGTAAATAAATTGCCTCAAGTAAATTACTTTTCCCGTGGCTATTTTCACCAATTAAAAAATTTAAACCATTCCCGAATTCTATGTCAACTTTTATAAAATTACGAAAACTATTAAGAATAATGTTTTTGAGATACATTATAGGCCCTATAGGTCTTATATGACCTATATTCTAATCGGCATCACTATATAGATTGGGTTTTTTGCTGATTTTGGCCTTATTAGCCCAGGTTGAAATGGTTGTGTCCATTCAAATATTATTTCCTTAGTATTTAAATTCTTATAAATATCCAACAAATAACGATAATTATATCCAAACTCCATATCAGGGCCGTTATAATCAATTTTTAATATTTCCTGAGCTTCCCCTTCTTCTGGATTTTTTATATTTATATTTAATGCGCCTTGTGTTAACTTATAAACAACAGCCATTGTTTTTAAACTGGCTAATATGGAAATTCGTTTCGTAGCTTGTAATATCTTATCACGTTCAATTAAAAACGTATGTTCTGTTTTTATTGGAATAACTTTCTTATAGTTTGGGAATTGGCCATCAATTATCCTTGAAATTAAAATAATATCATTAATGAGAAACACTACCTGTTTTTCTTCAACAACAACTTTTATATCTTTATCAACATCCGTAAGTAACCTGCCCACCTCTTTTATGGATTTATAAGGAACAATTACTTTAAAATCCTTTATTTTCTCATCCAATACCTTTTCTTTTATAAAAGCTAATCTATGACTATCCGTTGCAACTAAATTTATCTCATTTTTTTCCTTTTCTATTAATATTCCGTTTAAAACATATCTGGTTTCATCGTGTGATATTGAAAAAATAGTGCTGGTTACCATATTCTTTAAAATTTGGGCTGGAATTAAAAAATAATTTTCGTTGTCTTTATATAACGGGAACTTTGGGAAATCATCGGAAGATATAGTGTTAATATTAAAAAATATAGAACCGCTTTTAATATTAATTAAATTCTCTCCAACTAACTCTATTTCAATTTCCCCTTCAGGTAAACCATTAACAATCTCGCTAAATTTTTTAGCAGGAACAACTGTTACACCTTTTTTTTCTACTTTTGCTATAAAAGATGTTTTTATTCCAATTTCAAGATCAGTACTGGTAAGTATAATTTTATTTTCTTGTGTTTCTAAGAGAATATTAGAAAGAACCGGTAGTGTATTTTTATTTTCAATAATATATTGAACACATTGTATACTTTTTAGAATATCTTTCTGGGAACATTTAAATTTCATTTTACCCCCTTTTCATCATCCGTGGTCTGTTGAAAATTTTGAACCCTCATAGATGTAATTGTCATTCCTTACTCTGAATATCATTATCCTATTTATTTTACTTATATATAATAATAACAGTAATATGCCCTGTTAATATGTTAATAACCGATCACTAGCGACCAGCGACTAGCGACTAGCGACTGGTACAAGTTTGGGATAACTTGTTTTTGTTATCCACAAAATTCACATAAAATATAAAGTAAATTATTATTAATAAGTTATTAACATATAATACACATCTTTTCTGTCGTTCCTTACTTAATTTTTTAACTTATTAATAATCTCTTCTAGTTGATTATTAAAATTTAAATCTTTTTCTTTTAAACCTTTTATTTTTAAACACGAGTGCATAACAGTTGTATGATCCCTTCCCCCAAAAAGCGCGCCTATTTCAGGTAATGATGAATTTGTTAATGTCCTGCTTAAATACATTGCGA
>JBDROR010000026.1:0-5329 GCA_043809805.1 bacterium | reverse complement strand
ACATATCGGATCGTTAAAATTTTCACATGGTAATTCAATCTTTATTTTGGGAACAAGATCCGGCCTTTTTATCAAAAGCTGAATTAATCTTCTTTCAACATTTTTATTCTTGTTCCCAACGTCCAATTTTTTTAGCAAAGTATTATTATCCTGTTTCCCTTCTCTTAATTTTTGCAAGGTTAAAATTACCAGATCCTCTTTAAGATAAAGCTTATCGGCAATCTTTTTGATATAATTATCTCTCTCAATAGGATTTGAAGAGTTATAAATCATATCTGCCAATGTCTCTATAACTTTAGTTTTTCCCGATACTGTCCTAACATCATTCTTTTTCAAAGACTGATTAAAACAAAAATCAAAAAAATCAAGCGCTGAATTCTGTAATTTTATAAACGCGCCTTTTTTCTTAGAAAGAAGGAACGCGTCAGGATCCTGGCCATCCGGCAAACTAAGCACTTTCACATCAATACCTTCTTTCTTCCCTAATTCCATACCCCTAAGGGCGGCAGACTGCCCGGCGGTATCCGGGTCGTATACAAAATAAATCCGTTCGCATAACCGGGTTAACAGACGAATTTGCTCGGCAGTCAACGCGGTTCCCAAAGTGGCAACGGTATTCTCCATGCCGGATATTTGCATACGAATAAGATCAAAATATCCTTCAACTATAAATACACTGCCGCTATTGCGGATGCTGTCTTTCGCAAAATTCAGGCCGTATAAAATTTCACCTTTATGATAAATTCTACTATCAGGTGAATTCAAGTATTTAGGAAGGCTATCATCCAAAACGCGGGCGCCAAACCCCAATACCCTATTTTTAATATCAAATATCGGAAAAATAACCCTGTTTCTAAACTTGGGATAACGGACATCTTCTATTTTAAACGCGGCATAGCCAATTTTATACTTAGAAATTGTTTTTAAATCCATGCTTCTAATTTTTAAATACCGTCTGGCGCCGGCTGCTTCCTTCGAATAAAGCAAATTTTTGTGATAATATTCACTTACCTCGTCCATTAACTTTAATAACTTTTTTTTTTCTTCTTTCGCGGCATTCTGCGCGGCAGACTGCTGCTCATTATAAAAAATTTCAATACCCGACCGTTCCGCCAGAATTTTTAAAGCATCAGGGAATTCAATGTTTTCTCTCTTCATCAGAAAACTAAAAACATTGCCTCCCATGCCGCATCCGAAACAATGGAATATCTGTTTCTGCGTATTTACAACAAACGATGGAGTCTTTTCTGTATGAAAAGGGCATAATGCCTTAAAATTAGCTCCGACGCGTTTCAAGGAGACATATTCTGAAATCACATCAGCAATATCACTCCGTTCTCTGATTTTATCAATTATTTCTTCTGATACAAAAGGCATAAAAACCTCGTATTTCCTGCCTGCCGGCAGGCATGGCGTCGTTCGTATATCGTATTTCGTATATCGTATATCGTCGTTCGTATTTTGTCATTTCGAGCAAAGCGAGAAATCTTTCTTCAATCGACCCAGTATAAGATTCCTCGCTCCCGCTCGGAATGACAACCCACTGGCATTTCGACCGCACAATTTTGTCATTTCGACCGAAGGGAGAAATCTTTCTTCAATTAGGCATAAGTATAAGATTCCTCACTTCGTTCGGAATGACAGCCCACAACACATTTCCACAACTGGATTCCCGCCTTCGCGGGAATGACGAGACTCTCCACTTACCACTTACTTTTCAGTAATATACTTTCATAAGATACAACCCATCCGCCGGCAGCAATGACCATTTTTCTTTTATTGGGACATCTCCCTTCAGCGCCTTTTTTACCGTATCAAGCCCAATCCTGCCGCGGCCGGCATCCACCAATATCCCGCCTATTGATCTAACCATTCCCCTTAAAAAGCCTTCTCCTGAAAAATTTAAAATAATTTTATTTCGTTTAGAAATAATATCTAATTCGTACAAATTTCTGATTGTATTTATTTTTTCTCGTGTTTTGTCGGTTAATGAAAACTTTTTAAAATTGTGTTCTCCTACAAAAACGCCCGCCGCTTTTCGCATAATATCCAAATCCAGTTTATACGAACAATAAAAAACCAATCCCTTCTCAAAAACTGAATATTTTCTCGCGATTACATACTGATAATCCTTTTTTTTCGAAAAATACCGGCTATGAAACTCAAAATTTACATCGACAACTTTTAATATTTGAATATCATTAGGCAGTAAAATATTCAATGCCCGTTTAAGCGCGTCGTTTGGAATCTCCTTTTTTGTTAAAAAATTAACTATTTGACCTTTCGCGTGAACTCCGGCATCTGTCCGCCCGGATATAATCAAATTGGGTTTCTCTTGAAGTATTTTTTCCAGTTTATCTAATAAAACCCCTTCAATTGTCAAAATGCCCGGTTGCCTCGCCCATCCATGATAGTTAACACCGCAATATTCCAGGGTCATTTTAATATTTCGCATCTTTTTAATTAGTGAATAGTGAACAGTGAATAGTAGTTAGTTTATAGTATATAAATATTTTCGATTCTTCTATTCACTATTCACTACCAACTATTCACTATTATTATTATTGTTATGTTATAATATCGTTTTATGCACAGTAAAATCCAACATAAAACAATAATTCTGGCTTCCGCCTCTCCAAGGCGAAAAACGTTATTAAAAAGTATGGGAATCACATTTAAGGCCATCCATCCGAATATTAAAGAAAACGTGTCCACCAACCAATTTTCGCCATCCCAAACAGCCATTAACCTTGCCCTAAAAAAAGCAAATTACGCCGCCCGAAAAAATAAAAACTCAAAAAACACAAAAAACTGTATAGTCATTGGAGCAGATACGATCATAGTTCTTGGAAAGGAAATATTTGGTAAGCCAAAAAACAAAAAAGATGCCTTTCGGATACTCTCTTTTTTATCCGGCAAAAAACACCTTGTCATTACTGGTCTAGTTCTTATTGATACAAAATCATCTAAATTTATTTCTGGCTTCACAAAAAGCACAGTCTGGTTTAAAACACTCTCCCCTCAAATAATTAATGAATATATAAACACTTCCGAACCCATGGATAAAGCAGGCGCTTACGCTCTGCAAGGAAAAGGACAATTCCTAGTCTCCAAATTCTCGGGCCAGGAAGACAATATTATCGGCCTCCCAAGGAAAAAACTTAAAAGCATGTTAAACAAAATGATTAACTAACCTGAATTTAGCGAAACCCAACATCCTACTAAAAATTATAGGAACCCGACAAATTAAAAGCATAATTAGCAGTTTTCACTTTATCAATCCGGTATTTTCCATCCGCACCCAAATTAGTCACCCTGCCGCTTCCCCATCCATATTTTACGCCAAATGCCATGGTTGAATTTTGGGAAAGAAGACCTGAACTAATTGATATACCATAATTATCAACATGCATTGGCTGTTGTACTATATCGCCTTCATCATCCAACTTTGAACCGGAAACCTTAGGGGCGGTAGATCTATCTGTAAAAAACCCAAATCTAAAAGGAACATTATTGTCCAGCATAAACTCAGTGCCAAAATTTACATTTACAATACTTTCTAATTCAATCGGCGTCCTTTTTTCTTCATACTTTGTTAACGTTGTATCTAAACCATACATTTGTGTGTTATAACTGACTCCTGTATAATAGGAAATGTCTGTCGCAAAATTTATATTTTTACTTGCCCGCCAATTTGATCCTAAAATAATAACAGATGGACTCTGTGAACTATATTTAACTTGTTTTTCTGAATAAGCATCATTAAAACCGTTCAGAGCAGAGCTTAATCCCGAACCAAACTTATGGTACCTGTTCATAATATCTATTGTATTGGAAGCGCTGGTATTCAGTTTCAATGAAAGTCCGAAATTAATCTCATCCTTGGGCTTATATAAAATACCAAATATGCCGGTGCCGCCCATCACCTTTCCACTACTTTCTAAATTATCTTCTCTTACATACTTAACTCCACTGGTATCTAAATTAAAATACTGAGTGCTGCGTTCAGAAACATCCGCATAACGGAAATATAAAGTAGCGCCAAGAGACAAATTTGGATTTATTTTCTTCGCAATACTCGGGCCGATTAAATAAGTTTGATTATTATTTGTCTGGTCGATCCTTATAGTATTAAAAGGCAATGATATATAATCTACATCACTATATTCTTCATGCATTTTAAAGGCATCGTACTGAGGAACTACAATCGAAAAACCGAACTTATATTCCCCTATGTCCTTTGCAAATCCCCAAAACGAAGGTACAAATGACATAGAAGTAAGTTTTGTGCTACGGCCGACAAAACTCCCTTTAATTTCCTTATACTCAAATATTTGAGAAGAAACCGAAAGATAGGATATTTTTAACTGAGTTAATCCTGCCGGGTTGTAATAACAGGCTTCCGCGCCGTCTCCGACTGCAACAAATGTTCCGCCTAATCCCGCGGCCTTTTCACCTACTAAAACCTGCTGGTTATGATACTCATCGGCACATATCGGATACACAAACAACATAGAAACGCATAGAAACAAGAAGATATGTCTTTTATTCATTTATTTATCCTCCTAATAAAAGGTCACCACGTCACCAACCAAAACTCTAAACCCTAAATCCTAAACTCTAAACAAACTCAAAACTATAAACTCAAAACAAAACCCAAATTATACCGTTTTGAGTTTTGGGTTTCGGATTTGTTTAGTGTTTAGTGTTTAGAATTTCATCCTCAATTTAATGGCGGGGCCGGCCGGACTCGAACCGGTGACCTCTGGCTTGACAGGCCAGCGTTCTAACCAACTGAACTACGACCCCGCGGATTAGTTATCAGTTGTCAGTTCTCAGTTGTCAGATTAAGAATCTGAAAACTAACAACTGACAACTGACAACTAGTAATGGTGGGCAATACAGGACTCGAACCTGTGGCCCCCTGCGTGTAAGGCAGGTGCTCTAACCAACTGAGCTAATCGCCCTCACAATCAGTAATCAGTGATCAGTGTTCAGTGTTCAGTAAAATCACCTTCCACCACCGATTACTGGCCACTGATTTGGTCATTATACTCATTTTTCGTATTTTGTCAAGGCCATAATGTCATTGGAAAAATTACCAAAGTATTGTCATCCCGAGCAGGTTTATTGTCTCTATTGTAGGGGCGCAATTTATTGCGCCCAGAAATTAGGGCGTGATAAATCACTCCCCTACGAAAAAAAGATTTCTCCCTCCGGTCGAAATGACAATCGCGGTTGATAGATGAAAATTAAAAAAAGAATTGACTTTCAAAAAACAAGGAATATAATGCACAGGTGAGGGTGTTAACCCTGAAACAAGGAGGAA
>JBDROR010000025.1:0-3977 GCA_043809805.1 bacterium | reverse complement strand
TAACACCTGAAATTGCCGCTCCTACCGCAAAATGTTCCCAATTTTTTCTCGCGATTTCAGTCGACCCAAGCGCTCCTGTAAAAATCGGAACGCTCATCTTTACTTTTTTATCCCAGCCGTAATCCGTCTCAGTATTAACATTCGGGAATCTGGCAGTATCAGGATCGCCTTTGACACCTTTTGGCAGCCCTTTGCATCCCAAGGCATATCCGTGAATATTTAAATGAGAATAATCAACCGGATAATCCTTATCGCCCCCGGCTGTTACTTCCCCAAAAGGTCCCGGATATATCAGTTCTCTACCTCTGAAAGCCGCTTTAAAAACTTCACAATTCCCGCGGCATCCATCAACACATCGCGTACACAAACCGCTCATCGGCACAACGCTTTTTGAACGATTTGACGTCCTTGTCGCATCATTTGCATTCGGTTTTTGTAAGTTCATTTGATTTTAAAATCCTCCTTTTAAAAATCAAGACTCCATCGTCATTCTGGGCAAGGAAACGCCGTTGTTTTCTTTCCAGTTATTGATTAATTATCAGACAAAATTGTACTATAAATTAACTTTAAAAGGAAGTTATTTTTATAATTGAGGAAACCGCCTTATCAAGCGATATTTCATATAATTTATCAACTTTTTTGAAAAAATTCCAGGGCCGCCAGAAATCTAAAAACATATATTGAACTATACTTTTTATCCATTTGTCTAAAATAGAGACTGGAACTGAACACAATTTAACAAATCCGGTAAAAATTTTTCTATAGTAATAATCAACAGTTAAATATTGCGGTACTCTGAGGTGAAACCATCTGAATTTAAATCCGAATATAAAATATACTCCGCCTAAGAGTATCACAATCACACTTCCCGATAAATTACGCAAAATCTCACCCCCTGTAAAAAATCCATTTATTAAGGGTTCCGTTGTTAACGGTTCATATCCAAAATAAATTAACCCCGGACAGATTATATGTCCCAGGATCCAATTTGGAAATAACCCGACAAAGATAATCATTGCTGAAAAACTGATCAAAGCTATTTTCATTGTGATTGGAACTTCTTTTAACTCTTTGTACTCATCTTTGCGTTTGCCTAAAAACGTCAAAACAAATAATTTAAAATTCGACGCAAAGGTGCCGCCGGCTGTTAACATAAATATCACTTCCGCTAATTTTAACATCTTATCCGATTTGCCCGCCTCCACTATCGAATGATGCAAAAGCGCTTTGCTCGCGAATCCATTAAATCCCGGTATCCCTGAAATCCCGCAAACCGCTATAAATAAACATATACAGGTCACCGGCATATTTTTCCATAATCCGCCTAACTTATACATATCCAACTGCCGCGTCCTAAAATACACCGCGCCCACGCATAAAAACAAACTCGCTTTAAATAACGCGTGATTTACTATATGATACAACGCGCCTGACAGCCCGGCCGCCCCGTCCTTGCCAAGATATGCCGCACATCCTATACCCATCACAATATAACCCATCTGGCTTATGCTGTGAAATGCCAGCATCTTTTTTGAATCAGACGAAATCAGAGCGTTCAGAACCCCTAGAAACATTGTCAGAACCCCAACCCAGATCATTATATACCCTATGTTACTCATCGTAAACCAGTTACCGGCATTCTCTAATACCGGTAAATAAAACATATTTACAACACGTATTATTCCATACGCTCCCGCCTTTATCACTGCGCCGGACAATATCGCGCTTGCCGGGCTTGGCGCTGCAGGGTGCGCCAGCGGCAGCCATATATGTTCAAAAAATATACCTGCCTTGCCTCCAAACCCCAATATTAATAACCCCGCTATAACATACTTCCATACACCCAATATTTCCAACTTGTTTCCCATCGGCCATATATCCACGCTCCCTGTCCAATAATTCAACAAAAATATCCCCATCAATAAACAAATCCCGGCAGCCGCGCCCATATATAAATATACCTTTGCCGCCGTCTTCGATGCTTCATTTTCTTCGTGTATTACCAACGGATATAGCGCTAACAATAATCCCTCAAAAAACATAAACAATGTGAATAAATCTCCCGCCAAAAGAATTCCTAAATTCATCATCAAACTAATCAGGACAAAAAAATCATACCTCACCCGTTTATGCTCACGGCTCATGTACCCTATTGCATATATTACCGATATCATCCATACGAAATTTGTCACCAGCGCTATTAATAAACCTACAGGATCCACCCTGAAACTTAAACCGTAAGTATAAAAATATTCTATCTTAAAAAACAACCCCTTATAAAGTTCACCGCCTGATTCTATTCCGTTTATCACAGGCTTTAACATCATCAAAAGTATTATAAAATTTGCTGCTACCGCGGTTACCATCACGCTCTGACGGATACGTTCTTTTTTGCCAGCCAACAGGGCTAAAAAAGCACCGATAATTGGAACTAAAATGGCAAATACCGGCAAATAGGCCATATGGCTTATTTCAGGTGTAATAAAATTATTCATTCAAAAATCTCCCTGTCATTCCCGCCCCCGTTTTCACGAGGGTAAACTCCGGCGGGAATCCAGTAGGTTGGGTTTTACTAAACCCAACGGAATAATATTAATGTTGGGTTTCGCAAGCTCAACCCAACCTACAAGCTACCAGCTGATGGCTACCATTAAAAAAACTCCGCTGTAATTTTTTCCGCTATACTCAAAGGAAACCATGGGAATATTCCAAAAAATATAATACAAAATGTAAGAACCAAAATTGGAATTGTCATCCAAAGGCTCTCACCTGTCAGGTTTTCACCTTTCAGATTTTCGTTTTTTATTTCTCCGCCATTTTTAGCTCCAAACCATCCGCCGATTACGATAGGAGCATAGTAAACAAGGCTAAGAAAACTGCTGGTCAATAAAATAACAAGACAGATCACCCCTGTCCCTGAATGAAAAACCTTCAGTTTTTCAGCCTCTAATGTCCCCATCGCCAGGAACCATTTGCTGACAAACCCGTTAAAAGGCGGAAGACCTATTATGGAAAGGACTGAAATTGTCCAACATAGAGTTATCAGAGGCATTTTCCTTCCTATCCCCCGCAGTCCTTGTATTTCTTTTAAACCTGTCTTCCTGATAAAATACCCGGCGCAAAGGAAAAGATTGCTTTTTATGAGGGCATGATTAAAAATATGCAGAAACGCGCCTTTTAAACCGGAAGGAGAAAGTAAAACTGCGCCCATTGTAATATATCCAATCTGCGAGATACTGGAATACGCCAACATTCTTTTAATATCAATCTGGGTTACGGCTACAATTGAACCAAATACAATAGTTATTAAAGCCAATATCAGGATACAGCTCATTAGCGCAATATGTAAATCGCCTAAAGCTTCTTTTCCGATAACATTATAAATAATCTTGATAATTCCATAAACTCCCGCCTTTATCATTATGCCGGAATGTAAAGCTGACGCTGGCGCAGGAGCCGCGGGATGCGCGATTGGAAGCCATATGTGAAACGGAAAAAGCCCTGCTTTGATGCCAAAACCGATAATATAGCCCCAAAAGATATAAGGAAGGGCAGGATGATTTTTTAACCCAGCGCCAATCAACGAAAGGTCTCCCGTTCCGGTAAAATTATAAGTTGCAATAATAACCAGCAAAAGTATCATTCCTCCTATAATGCCGCAAAAAATATAAACAAGCCCTGCCTTTAATGACGAAAGCGTATGTGAATGGAATATTAAAACAGTCGACGCAATCATCAGAAGTTCAAAAAAGATATATAAAGTAAACAAATTACCGCTAAAAACTATTCCCAGCATCCCGCTTAATGAAAGAATGGAAAAGGCGTCATATCTCCCAATTGCTTTATCTTCTTTCTGATATTCAACAGCATAAACACTTGATAATATCCAAACAAAACTGGAGATAACGCCCATTAAAAAATTAAAACTGTCAACATTAAATTTTAATTCGATATCCAGCCCGCTAAATATTAGCAGT
>JBDROR010000024.1:0-6690 GCA_043809805.1 bacterium | reverse complement strand
GATTTTAAAAGGGGGATTTATAAATGAAAAAAAATTATCTGTTAACACCAGGCCCGACAGCAGTTCCAACGGATGTCGCTTTAGAAATGGCGCGGCCGATGATTCACCATCGCACACCTGTTTATGTTGAACTTTTCAAGCAGGTAAGCAACAGTCTGAAATCGCTTTTCCGGACAAAAAATGATGTTTATGTCCTGACCTCTTCGGGAACAGGGGCGATGGAGGCGGCGGTAATAAATACTCTTTCAGCCGGTGACACCGTTTTGGTGGTAAAAGGCGGGAAATTTGGAGAACGATGGGGTAAGATAGCGGAGGCTTATGGGGTTAATGTGATTTATTTGGATGTCGAATGGGGAAAGGCGGTTGATCCGCTTGATATTAAAAAATATTTGGATATGAAAAATTCCCCTATTTCCCCCTTTGAAAAAGGGGGAGTTTCAAATGTTTCCCCCTTTGAAAAAGGGGGATTAAAGGGGGATTTACAAATTAAAGCCGTGTTTACGACTTTATGCGAGACATCGACAGGCGCCCGGACAGATATTCAGGCCATTGGCAAGATCGTGAAAGACAGCGAGGCGATTCTTGTTGTTGACGCGATCAGCGGGATTGGCGCGGAAGATTTTTGGATGGACGATTGGCATGTGGATGTCGCGGTTACAGGTTCGCAGAAAGCATTGATGCTTCCTCCAGGACTCGCGTTTATTTCTTTGAGCGATAAGGCGTGGGATGTAGGGGCACGGCGTGCCGTGCCCTTACCGAATTTCTATTTGAATTTAAAAAAGGCAAAGAAATCTTTGGAAGGCGGAGAAACTCCATTTACGCCCGCGATATCTTTGGTAATCGGATTGAATAAATCGTTACAGATGATACATGAAGAAGGTTTGGAGAATGTAATTAAAAGGCATCAGAAGTTGGCAAAAGCAGTGAGAGAGGCGTCTAAAGCGATGGGCCTGGAACTTTTTGCTCCTGACGCTCCAAGCAATGCCGTAACTCCCGTGAGAATTCCGGCGGGAATAGATTGCGGGGCGTTTATTAAGAAATTAAAAAGCAAATACGGGGTTACCATAATCGGCGGGCAGGAGCATTTAAAAGGAAAGATTTTCAGGATTGCTCATCTGGGATATATGGATATCTTTGATATTTTGATTGCCATCTCGGCGATAGAAATGACGTTGGTTGAGATGGGGTATGTAGGGGCGATTCATGAATCGCCCTTACTGGGTAAAGGTGTTAGCGCGGCGGAGAGGGTGTTAATGGAATAATCCGTCGCTCGTGGGGAGTCCCGTCATTCCCGCGAAAGTCTTGTAGGTTGGGTTGAGGAACGAAACCCAACTATTTATGGAAGACAATGTTGGGTTTAGTAAAACCCAACCTACGGAGCTAACTAACTTCCCCCTTTGAAAAAGGGGGATCAAGGGGGATTTAAACAATTCGGGAAAATCCCCCCTACCCCCCTTTTCCAAAGGGGGAATAATAAAGGGAGAAAAAATGGCAAAAATTTTAGTTACAGATCCGATATCCGAAGAGGGAATAAAAATTCTTAAAAGCGACAAAAATCTTGAAATTGACGTTAAGTTAAAACTGCCTCCTGAAGAAATAAAAAAGATTATAGGAGCATATGAAGGCTTAGTGGTCCGCAGTGGAACCAAAGTGACAAAAGACATTATTTCCGCGGCTGATAATCTGAGATTTATCGGCCGGGCGGGTGTCGGTGTGGATAATGTTGATGTTGAAGCCGCTACGAAAAAAGGTATTGTTGTGATGAATACGCCCGGCGGGAACACTATTTCCGCGGCCGAGCACACAATTGCCCTGCTTTTATCAATGTCAAGAAACATTCCCATCGCTAACGCGTCACTAAAAAGTAAACAGTGGGAGAGGAAAAAGTTTACAGGAACTGAGGTTTATAAAAAGACATTAGCGGTTATTGGATTAGGACGAATTGGCCGTGAGGTAGCTAAAAGAGCGCAAGGATTAGGAATGCAGGTTATCGGATATGATCCGGTCCTGTCGGTGGATAAAGCGAAGAATTTGAATATTACTTTGATGAGCGTGCAGGAGCTTTTGCCGCAGGCGGATTATATTTCGCTTCATATTCCGTTGACCTCTGAGACAAAATATTTATTAGGAGCCAAAGAATTTGATTTAATGAAAAAAGGCGTGCGGGTAATTAATTGCGCCCGCGGAGGCGTTGTTGATGAAAAAGCGTTATGTGAAGCGGTTAAAAGCGGAAAGGTCGCGGGCGCGGCGTTGGATGTTTTTGAAGAGGAGCCGCCTTTTGACAGCCCCGTTCTTTCATTTCCGCAAATTTTGGTAACGCCTCATTTAGGCGCGTCGACCGAAGAGGCTCAGTTGAATGTGGCAATTCAGATTGCTGAACAGATGCTTGACGCTTTTAACGGAAAAATGATTCGTAATGCCGTGAATATTCATACGTTGGAGCCTGAGATATTGAATAAATTGAAATTCCACATCGATTTGGCGGAAAAAATCGGCAAGTTTATTTCTCAGATAAATGAAGGCCATATTGAGGAGGTTTATGTTGAGTATAGCGGTGAAATAACCTGTTATGATTTGACGCCGATTACACTTTCAGTTTTAATAGGACTTTTAAAACCGATGCTTTCCGAGACTATAAATTTGGTTAACGCGCCGGTAATCGCTCAGGAACGCGGGATTAAAATTGTGGAAAGCAAGAGCAGTGAGGAAACTTCATTTACAAATTTAGTTTCGGTTAAAGTGACTACGGATAAAAGGACTATGAAGGTTGCGGGTTCGCTTATTTCTCAGAATGAGCCGAGGCTGGTTAGCATAGATGGTTTTATGATTGACGCGGTATTTTCAAAATATATGTTTGTTTGCTTTAATATCGATAAACCCGGCATAATAGGAAAAATTGGCACAATTTTAGGTGAAAAGGCGATTAATATTGCCGGTATGCGGTACGCGAGAACTCAAAACGGCGGACAGGCTATTGCCGTGTTTAATGTTGATGAAAATATCCATGAGCTTGTTTTGAAGAAGATTGAACAGGTGGAAGGGATTACGAAGATAAAACTAGTTGTTTTATAGGGGCAGGTAAATTCATTGACAATTGACAATTTGGCATTGACAATTGATAATTAGAATTTAATGCTCAATTGTCAATTGTTAATTGTCAATGCTCAATTAGAAGATTTCTCCCTTCGGTCGAAATGACAAGTGTGTGGTCGAAAAAACAATTAACGAACGACGATATACGAACGACGAACGACGAAATACGGAGGAACATGAACCCAGCCCCTCATAAAATAACTGGATTGGGTCTGAAGTAAGGTAGCTTTTTTAAAAAAATGAATGTATTGTTTAATGATAAAAGTAGAGGTGAGGGGCTGGGTGAACCCCGCCCCTCATAAAATAGCTGGATGGGGTCTGAAGTAAGGTAGCTTTTTAAAAAAAATGAATGTATTGTTTAATGATGAAAGTAGAGGTGAGGGGCGGGGTGAACCCCGCCCTTCCTAAAAGAAGAAGGAACAAGCGGTGTTTATTCAATACGCAGTGGTCAAGAAAGGAAGGGCGGGGTGAACACAGTAGTCATAGGCACCCAATGGGGTGATGAAGGAAAAGGCAAAATAATCGATCTCCTTACGAAGGAGGCGGATTGCGTGGTTCGCTACCAGGGCGGCCATAACGCGGGGCATACCGTGGTTATAGAAGGTGAAAAATATGTGCTTCATCTTATCCCGTCGGGCATTATACATCAGGGCAGGATTTGTCTTATTGGAAGCGGCGCGGTAATTGATCCTAAAGCCTTGTTTAGTGAAATTGATATGCTCACCAAAAGGGGTGTTGATCTTAAAGGCAGAATTTTCGTAAGCGAGTCGGCGCATCTGATTATGCCTTATCATCAGGCGCTTGACGTTTTGACTGAAACGGCAAAAAAAAATAAAAAGATCGGGACAACGGGATTAGGCATTGGCCCGGCTTATACGGATAAATACGCGCGAGTCGGCATTCGTATAGGGGACTTGTTTGATAAAGATGTTTTTGAGGAGAGGCTGGATATTAACCTCAGGATGAAAAATTTTTTATTAAGAAAAATGTATCATCATCCCGGGTTCAGCAAAGCGAAAATTAAACGGGAATATTTTGGATACGCGGAAAGAATGAAAGAGATCGCCTGCGACATTTCCCTGCTGTTGAATAATTTTATGAATCAGAAAAAAAATATTCTTTTTGAAGGCGCGCAGGGAACGATGCTCGATATTGACTGGGGGACATATCCTTATGTAACTTCTTCTAATTCGACCATTGGCGGTCTGTTCACGGGTTTAGGCGTGGACCCCCGCAAGATTGACAGAATTATGGGTGTGGCTAAGGCCTATACCACCAGAGTGGGTGAAGGGCCCATGCCTACGGAATTTACTTCGGGGATGCAGGAACAGGTGCGCGATGAAGGCAAAGAATTTGGAGCGACTACAGGAAGGCCGAGACGGTGCGGCTGGTTTGACTCGGTGGTTGTTCGATACGCGGTGAGGATTAACGGCATAAATGAGATTTGCCTGACAAAACTGGATATTTTGGATAAGCTGGATAAAATAAAAGTTTGCACAGGCTATCGTTACAAGAATAAAATTTTAAAAGAGTTTCCCAGCCGGATGGGGATCCTTTCTCAGTGCCGGCCTATTTATGAAGAATTGCCGGGATGGAAAGAAAGTTTGGTTGGGAAAAAGTTTTATCATGAGCTGCCTGTCCGCGCTAAAAAATATATTAAGAAAATAGAAGAATTAGTCGGAGTAAAAGTTTCACTTATTTCTGTGGGCGAGGGCAGGGAACAAAGTATTGACAAAGAGTGATGTTGTGATACAATAATAGTTTTTGGTTACTGTCGCTCGTCGCTCGTGGGGAGGAAGGGGGTAGCCGCAGGCTTTAGCCTGCGCAAAACGACGCAACCTAAAGGTTGCGGCTACCACCTGGCGGCGAGCGACTAGCGACGAGTAATTGTTGGGCCATTAGCTCAGTTGGTAGAGCACCTGCCTTTTAAGCAGGGTGTCGTTGGTTCGAGCCCAACATGGCTCACCATTTTAGTTGTCAGTTGTCAGTGATCAGTTGTCGGATTCCATGTTCTTGTCTAACAACTGACAACTGACAACTGACAACTGATTCGTGTCCCCATCGTCTAGTGGCCTAGGACATTGCCCTTTCAAGGCAACGACACCGGTTCAAATCCGGTTGGGGACGCCACACTTTATAAAACTCTAAACTCGAAACTCTAAACTCTAAACAAATCCGAAACTCGAAACTCGAAACAATACGAGTTTTGCCTTCGGTTTATGGTTTTGTGTTTTGAGTTTGTTTAGTGTTTAGGATTTAGAGTTTAGCGTTTGTTTGAAGTTAGGATTTAGAGTTTAGAGTTTGTTTGGAGGTATATGGCAAAGATTCTTGTAACCGGCGGCGCCGGTTTTATAGGTTCCAATCTGGCGGATCGTTTAATCGCCGAAGGGCATGATGTAGTAATTGTTGATAATCTTTCCACAGGGTTCAGAGAAAATATTAACAAAAAGGCGAAATTTTACGAAATTGATATCCGCGATAAAAAAATAGCTGAAATTTTCGCGAAAGAAAAACCGGATTTTGTTAATCACCACGCCGCGCAGGTGGATGTGCGAAAATCCCTTGAAGATCCCGCATACGACGCAGACGTAAATATTCTGGGGTCTCTTAATATTCTTGAAAACTGCAGAAAATATAATGTCCGAAAAATAATCTATGTTTCTACCGCCGGGGCGATATACGGCGAACCTGAATATCTTCCCGTAAACGAAAAACATCCTGTCAATCCTATCAGTCATTATGGTGTTTCAAAACATACCGTGGAGCACTACCTTTTTTTGTATAATTATCTTTACAAATTAAATTTTACCGTTTTAAGATATCCGAATGTGTATGGCCCGAGGCAAAGCCCGCGGGGCGAAGCCGGGGTAAACGCGATTTTTATCAGGAAGATGCTGCGCGGCGAAACACCGGTTATTTATGGAGACGGCGAGCAGCTGCGCGATTATATTTATGTCGATGATATTGTTGAGGCTAATATTTTTGCTTTAACGAAAGGGGATAAAGGTTTTTATAATATCGGTTCGGGGATAGGGGTTTCCGTGAATCAAATATATTCTACACTTCAGAAAATAATCGGTTTTTCCGAAAAGCCAAAATACGCCGCCGCGAGGCCGGGTGAAATAAATAAAATATTTATAGATGGAAGTTTGGCTCGTAAAGAATTAGAATGGTATCCTAAAGTTTTTTTTGAAGAAGGACTTAGAAAAACGGTTGACAAGTTTTCTAATAAATAGTAAACTTGATTACACAGATTAAAGAAGATTTGTAGGTTGGGTTGAGCTTGCGAAACCCAACTATTTATAGTTGTTGGGTTCAGTAGAACCCAACCTACTGACTGGCTGGTCGCCCGTATATTGTCATTCCGAGCGAAAGCGGGAATCTGTTGTAGGGGCGACCCGGTGGGTCGCCCGAAATGGGAGGGCGAGGCACCGCCTCGCCCCTACGGGGAAAGATTTCTCGCTTTGCTCGAAATGACAAAAGGTGTGGTCGAAATGACAGAAATGTGTGGTTAATATAATATGGAAGGGAGGCCTAAATGAATAAAAAAATTAAATATTTTTCTCCAAAAATTGTAGCTAGTTCTTATATCCATCC
>JBDROR010000023.1:0-21364 GCA_043809805.1 bacterium | reverse complement strand
GTGTATATAAGCTGTTTGACAAAAAGATTAAGGGAAATGGCAATTAGAGTGAAAACGAAATTTCTTTTTATATTTTTAACTTTTAGTCTGCTTTTAATATTTTCATTTTCAGATGCAACGGAAATGTATAAAAATTATCATGGCAAAGCAAAAATAAACTTACCGCCTCCTGATTATAAAGGTCTCTCTCTAGAGGAAACTATTAAAAAAAGAAGGTCTGTCCGTAATTTCAAGAAAGAACCGCTTTCACTAAAAGAACTTTCGATCCTCTTATTTGCTGCTGATGGAATAACTAAAAAAGAAGGAGACTTTGGCTATCGCAGTGCTCCTTCAGCTGGCGCCCTTTATCCTATCGAGATTTATTCAATCGTGCATAATGTTGATAAACTGAAACAAGGCATTTATCATTATTCTTTTCTTGACCATAGTCTGGAATTGATTAAAGAAGGAAATTTTAAAAAAGAAATTGTTCATGCGGCATCAGATCAAGAGACAACGGGTGAAGCAGGCGTAACCTTTGTTCTAACTTCAATCTGGCAGCGAATTACCCGGAAATATGGCGAACGTGGTTACAGATATACCTTTATCGAAGCAGGACATATTGGACAAAATATTTATCTTGAGACTGTATCTCTTGGCTTGGGCTGTGTTGCTGTGGGAGCCTTCTTTGATGATGAATTAAATAAGTTACTGGGAATCGATGGTGAAAATGAATCCGCGCTTTACATCCTCTCTGTCGGGAAAATTGTAACCCCTTAGCTCTTCTTTCGGTTCGGAGCTGCTTTTTTGCTCCACCACGAAAGCATATAAAACAACCCTACGAAGAGAAACAGCCCGAAAGGAAACTTGATATTTAAAGCCTGCCATTCTACTCCACAGAAGCACGTATACCCCAACAATATTGACATGCCGCCGATGAGTTCCGATTTCCACTGTCCCCGAAGTTAAAAATCAGAGGCGGGCTGCTAACTGTCCTCTGGATTGCCTTTGTTAAAATTTTAATTTATAATTCACTCTTTTTGAGTCGTGATTTCCATGTATGAGGCTCTCGACTCATATGCATTACTGCTACAATAAGTAAATATTCTTCTCTGGTTTGATATATAATTCCATAGGGAAATCTTTTCGTTCGACATCGGCGGGTACGTTTTGAGAGTTTAGACCATGCTTCGGGATACTGAATAATTCGTTCAATTGTTCTTTTTACTTCCGAAGCAAATTCATAGCCAAGTCCTTCACTTTGCATATTATAGTAAGAAATAGTGTCTACAAGTTCATCTTCTGCAGGAATAAGGAATCTAATTTTCATTTCTTTTTTGGATTTTCAATTTTTTCAAATACTTCTTCTGCTGAAATAGTAGCTAATTCACCACGTTCTAAAGCGTCAATACGGTTCTCGGCTTCTTGTGCCCACGAAGCATCAATTTTTTCCCGGGAAGGAAATTCAAAACTTGATAAAATATTTTCTACAAGCTCTGCGCGATCTGTTGGCGGTAATTTTAATGATTCAGTAAGAAGTTGGTTCCCATCTTTAGCCATAAACACCTCACTTTTTTATAACTCAATCGCATTTTACCACAAAAAGTAATTATTTTGTATTTTTAATTCAGCTTTTATGGTTCATGACCTTCCCCTCTGTATATCTAATATTTTTTGAAGTCCTAATTTAATTGCCCCAATGTAGTTATATTTTTTACCAATTTGTTTTTCTAAAAAACTAGTCATAATTTTAATTTCTTCATTAGAAAACTTTTCCCAAGGACTATAGTATAGCAGTTATGCAACCTGAGAAACAACATCCCTTAAATCCCATCTTTTTAATTTCGGGGTTTGATTGTTCTATGTCTTTACTGCTTTTTACTAGATGTTTCTTCAAAAACAACGTAGTCAAAATTACGAATTTTTGATTTTGCTTCGAGTTCATTTATAATATTCAATTCTAGAAATGCAATATTCAATACGCCTCTTCTTTTTGTCGCTTTTAAAGCATAAACCTTTCCTGCTTCAACTTCTATTGTTGCGTGATACTTTTTATAGTCAGCAGCATTTTGGGAGTAATAAGTGTGAATGCCTGGATCAGCATATATAAAAAAGAAGGATTCATTATATAAATATCCAATTTTCTTTTTATTTTCAAAAATATAAAAACCATAAAGCTCATTATTTCCTACACCTTTATAAAAATAGATTAAGCCTTTATCTAGTTTTGGATTAGGTAGTTTGTCCAATTTAATAAACTTAACAGTAGAACTACAACCAACAATTATCAAAATACTTATAAGTAAAAGCCCGAATATTTTTTTCATAGAATTGTTCTCCTTTTTTTATATTTCAACGTTCAAATTCACCGGCTGGAAATATACAGTGTTACAGTTCGGTGGAATGAGTTGTTATGTGCTAGATTTTTGCCTTTTTTTGCTCCACCACGAAAGCATATAAAACAACCCTACGAAGAGAAACAGCCCGAAAGGAAACTTGATATTTAAAGCCTGCCATTCTACTCCACAGAAACATGTATACCCCAACAATATTGACATGCCGCCGATGAGTTCCGATTTCCAAGCGATGAGTAAGCCAAGCCATATGATGAACATAGCCAGCATTTCAATTTGTACGACCAAGGGCTGTTTCATAGGATTAGGAACTCCTTCGCCAACAGCAAAGATAATTAGCATTACAAACAGGAGAGTTCCGACGATGCGCGGAATCCAGTGAATAGCATATCCAAAACATTTCTTATCCATATGGCACATTGTTTTTCTATCTACATTTCAGCCCAACAATAAATTTGTTGAAAATAAATTTTTATGATAATATCGCTTTTATATGGATAAAGATAGTGTTAATTTGAAAATTAAGGGAGATATTTTATTTGATGAGCCGATGTCGCGGCATACAAGTTTTAAAATAGGCGGCCCGGCGGATATTTTAGTTTTTCCTCAGGATGAGGCGGATATAGTTGATATTTTACTGTATGCCAAAAGTAATAAAATCCCGTGGTGTGTATTAGGGCGGGGGACAAATGTTTTGGTAAAGGATAATGGGGTCAGAGGTATTGTTATTAATACAGATAGGATTTTAAATAAGGTGGCAATTCATGATAATTTGCTTGAAGTATCGGCAGGTATCTTATTGCCGAAATTTGTTAGATTTACACAAGAAATTGGGCTTAGCGGCTTAGAATTTGCTGTCGGCATACCCGGGAATATTGGCGGAGTGGTGGCAATGAACGCGGGTGTCCAAGATAAATGTATTGGTGATTTTGTGGTGAGGGTATGGGGAATTTCCGAAAATGGAGGAAAAAAAGAATGGAAAAAGGAAGAGCTTGATTTTGGCTATAGGCATAGTATTTTTAGTATAGGCGGTAATATAGTTACGAAAGTTGAACTTTTACTGGAAAAAGATTCGCCGCGAGTGATAAAAGAGCGAATCGATAAATATATAAAAAAAAGAAAAAAAACGCAGCCGTTGGAATATCCCAGTGCGGGCAGTGTGTTTAAAAATCCATGCGATGGTAAATTTGCTGCCCGGCTTATTGATATGGCGGGATGTAAGGGGTTACAAATTGGTTCGGTAAAAGTTTCCGAGAAACACGCCGGTTTTATAATAAATTTGGATTCGTTAAGGGGCACGGCGTCGGATGTGATTTTTTTGGCAGCAGAGATTCAAAAAAGAGTTGATGAAAAATTTGGAGTTAAATTGGAAATGGAGATGAAAATTTTGGGGGAATAAAAATTTATTTATTTATTTCATTTTTTTGATATAATGGCAAAGATTTCTCCCTCATATAAAAAGGAGATTACTCTTGTTTCTATTTTTTGACCCGACAATGGTGTTTGTGTTGCCCGCGCTTGCTTTTGCATTTTATGCCCAATATAAAGTTAAATCAACCTATGCTAAATATGCTAAAGTGAATTCCATAAAGGGGTTATCCGGGGCAGAAGCGGCAAGGCAAATTTTGGTGCGCAATAATCTGTCTGTAAAAGTAGAAGAGCAGTCGGGTTTTTTAACAGATTACTATGATCCGAAAAATAAAGTTTTAAAGTTATCATCAGATGTTTATCATGGCCGTTCAATTTCCGCGTTGGGGGTAGCCGCGCATGAAGTAGGCCATGCCCTTCAGGATCAAAATAAGTATATGCCGATGAATATCCGTTCATCCATTGTCCCTGCGGCAAATATAGGTTCTACAATGGCATTCCCTTTGTTTTTTATAGGGTTTTTCTTTAAGGCAGGGGTATTTATGGATATAGGAATATTGTTTTTTTCATTAGTGGTTTTATTCCATTTAGTTACATTGCCTGTTGAATTTAATGCGAGCAAAAGGGCAATGGTTACTTTAGAAAATAATGGATTTCTTGCGAGTCAGGAAATAAAATACGGCCGCAAGGTTTTAAATGCCGCCGCGTTAACTTATGTGGCCGCGACCGCGGTCGCGGCAATACATTTAATTCGCTTTTTAATTCTAAGAAATAATAGATAATATGTTAACTGGTAGACTTTAGCAGAGGAGAGATTGATGTTAACACCCAAAAAAGTTTTAAAAGGGATTTTAATTATTTTTGTTGTTTATTTGATTAGTATCACGATGTCGGTGTTTGAGGTTCTTTCGCGGGCAAAAGAAGCATATAAAGAAGGAAGGGAATATTACGCCTTGGGTTTAGAATGGGAGAATAAAGGGGATATTCCGAAGGCATTTGATTATTATATGCAGGCTTTATGGGCTCAGGAAACAGTGGAGCAGATACTTACTTCTTACACAGTGAAAAAATTCCCGCCAGGTGAATTGAAACCGGGAATGATTTTGGCTGATCCCATTTATCTTGATGGATTACGCGAAGCTGAACCTGCCAGACATAATCCCAAAGAGATGATAGCGGACTCATATATTCCCTTAACTGAGGATCAGGTGATAAAGATAAAAGCAAGTTATATTGATAATGTCCATGTGCCAAAAGATTTTTCCCTTACTCAAGGAAGTAAATGGATTGCGCTATCTAAAACAGAAATACCAAAAATTAAAGAAAAAATAGAACTTACAAAACCGAAATTTAAAACTGACGGGAAGGGTTAAAAAGAGGTGAACAAAAGTTTTGTTTTTCGAGTAGTTACGGTTCTTTACTTAAGTTTAATCTTTTATATTTCTTCTCTGTCCATGCCGGTTAAATTGCCTGCTTTTCCCGGATTTGATAAAATAATACACTTTTTGGAATTTGGATTGGTTGGCTATTTAGTTTATAACTCAATTTATGATAATTTTAAGGAAAAAACGGAGTTTTTTTCAATTAGTTTTTCAATATTTTATGGTGGACTTGATGAGATTCATCAGTATTTTGTTCCCGGGAGAAATTGTGACTGGACGGATTTTTTAGCGGATTCGCTGGGGATTATTGCTATAGTGTTGTTTTGCGGCAGGAAAGATTTCTCCCTTCAGTCAAAATGACAAAATACGAACGACAAATTGTTGTCATTCCGAGCGAAGCGAGGAATCTATGGAAAAAATTAAAGCAGTCAGAGGTACTAAAGATATATTGCCTAATGAAATAGGTAAATGGCAGTTTCTGGAAAATAAGGCGCGGGAGATTTTCTCTTTGTATGGGTATAGAGAAATTCGGACGCCGATTTTTGAAGAAATTTCCCTGTTTGTGCGCGGGATTGGACAGGGGACAGATATTGTGCGCAAAGAGATGTATACCTTTGATGACCGTAAGGGAAGAAAATTATGCCTAAGGCCGGAAGGGACAGCCGGTGTGATGAGGGCGTTTCTTGAGCATAATCTTAACGCGGGCTCAATTACAAAACTTTTTTATACCGGACCGATGTTTCGTTATGAACGGCCTCAGGCTGGCAGGTATCGCCAGCATACCCAGATTGGCATTGAAACAATCGGCAGCGCTGAGCCGAGCGTTGACGCGGAAGTTATTTCTTTAGTGTATAATTACCTTAAAGATGTGGGACTTGAGGATATCCAGGTCGAAATTAATAGTGTCGGTTGTATTAATTGCCGAGGGAAATACAAAGATATTTTAAAGGAAGCGATAGCAGAAAATATTAATGATTTTTGTCCGGATTGCCGGGAAAGATTTAATTTGAATGTCCTAAGAATGTTTGATTGTAAAGTTCCTGAATGTCAAAATTTTTTGGTCAGGGCGCCAAAAATTACAGATTCGATTTGTCCTGATTGTCAAACGCATTTAACGGAAGTAGAGAGGTTTTTAGACCTTTTGGGGATAAATTATAAAAGAAGTCCGCGTCTGGTTCGAGGATTAGATTATTATACCCGGACTACTTTTGAGATTATTTTTTCATCCCTTGGCGCGCAGAATGCTATTGCCGCAGGCGGACGATATGATAAATTAATTCAGGAATTGGGAGGAGCTGAACTTCCCGGTATCGGGTTTGCTATGGGAGTGGAACGGGTAGTTCTGGCTCTTGACAGCATAGGTAAAAAATGGCCGAATATGTTAAATGTGGAAGTTTACAATATTGCCGTTGAGTCACAAAAAGCTTATGATTATCTTTTTGCCTTTTCTCAAGAATGCCGGCGCTCAGGGATTAGCTGTGAAATTGGTTATGGTGAAAAATCTTTAAAAAGTCAATTAAAAATAGCTGATAAATTACAGGCGAAAAAAGTAATAATTTTAGGTGAACGTGAATTGGAAAAAGGGGCCGCGTTGCTGCGGTTAATGGATACAGGAGAACAAAGGGAAATAAAATTAGAAGAATTATTTGATTCGGTGAAAAAGGAGATTCTGCCTTGAAAAGGACACATAATTGCGGTGAATTAAGATATGAAGACATTGCAAAACAAGTGGTATTAGTGGGATGGGTTAACAGCCGGCGGGACCACGGCGGATTGATTTTTATTGATTTGCGGGATCGCTGTGGCTTGACACAGATTGTTTTTAATCCGGAAATAAATCAGGAATCTCATAAAGAAGCAAGTTCTATCCGCGATGAATATGTTTTGGAAATTTCAGGTGAAGTGAGTAGAAGGCCGGATGGGACGGAAAATTCCAATCTTCCTACCGGCCGGATTGAAGTTATTGTAAAGAAAATAAATATTTTAAATAGATCATTGCCCTTGCCTTTTGCCCTGGATGAGAAGGAAAAGGTTGGTGAAGATGTTAGGCTTCGTTATAGATTTCTTGATTTGCGAAGAGCTGAGCTGCAAAAAAATATTTTATTGAGGCATGGAGTGGTTAAAACAATACGGGATTTTTTAAATCGGGAAGAATTTTTTGATATTGAAACGCCGTTTTTAACCAAGAGTACGCCTGAAGGAGCACGGGATTTCCTTGTCCCGAGTCGTTTGAATCAGGGTAAGTTTTATGCCTTGCCGCAGTCTCCACAGCTTTTTAAACAGCTTTTGATGGTTTCAGGCTTTGAAAAATATTATCAGATTGTGAAATGTTTTCGTGACGAAGATTTAAGGGCTGACCGCCAGCCGGAATTTACTCAAATTGATTTAGAGATGTCTTTTGTTGACGAAGAGGATGTAATAAATTTGTCCGAGCGAATGTTTAAAGCAATTTGGCAGGAGTTAGGCAGGGTAGAATTAATTACACCTTTTAAACGGTTAGATTATAAGGACGCGATTTTAAAATATGGTTCGGATAAACCTGATTTACGTTTTGGTCTGGAAATTGTTGATGTAACCGATATTGTTAAATCAAGTCAATTTGAGGTATTTAAGAAAGTAATTGACGCGGGCGGCGTAGTGCGTGGAATCAATATTCCGAAGGGCGCTGGTTTTTCACGACAGGAAATTGATAAATTGGCGGAAGAGGCGAAGCTTTTTGGTGCGAAAGGGTTGGCGTGGATAAAAATTGAGAATAACGAGTTTAAATCGCCTATCGCTAAATTTTTTAGCTCGGAAGTTTTAGCGGAAGTAAGACACACATTAAAGGGAGGGGACGGCGGCCTTTTGGTTTTTGTAGCTGATAAAACCAAGGTTGTTTGGCAATCATTAGGGCGTCTGCGAAGTTTTCTTGCCGATAAATTAAATTTAATTGATAGAACGAAGGATGAATTTACCTGGGTTGTGAATTTTCCTCTTTTAGAATACAGTGAAGACGAAAAGCGGTATATCGCCATGCATCATCCCTTCACTTCTCCGAGGGAAGGTGCTAATTTGGATACCGATCCGGGAGAGGTTTTTGCCCGCGCTTATGATCTGGTTTTAAATGGCCATGAAATTGGCGGTGGAAGTATTCGTATCCATCAGAGGGCGGTGCAGGAAAAGGTTTTTAACCTTCTTAAAATAGAAAAAAACGAAGCTGAGGAGCGGTTTGGATTTCTACTTGAAGCGCTGGCGTTTGGCGCTCCGCCGCATGGCGGGATTGCTTTTGGATTAGACCGGCTGCTTATGATTTTGATCGGGACGGAAAATATTCGTGAAGTTATTGCTTTTCCAAAGACACAAAAAGCAACATGCCTTTTAACAGGCGCGCCTGATACAATTTCTGAAAAACAGTTAAAGGAATTGGGGATAAAAGGCGATACTTAATTATTAGTCTGTCATTCCCGCGCAGGCGGGAATCCAGTAAAAGCAATACCTCTGGATTCCCGATAAAAGTATTCGGGAATGACGGGAAAATATTTAGTTGACAAGTTATAAAATACTGTTAAAATGGAGTTAGGATGAAGAGAAATATAACAGTTTTAATCAGTTTGATAAGTATTCTTGGAGTTGCGTGTGCTCCTAATATGAAGCAATTAATGGAGTCGGGCAGATATAAGTCTCGGGCTGAGAATTCAATATCCACCGCGAAAGAGAAAATAAAGATAGCTAAAGAAAAAGGCGCGGAAAGGTATTCGGAAGATAATCTTAATTTTGCCGTGTTTTCTTTAGAAGAAGCGGAAAAATGTTATGGCGTGGGTGTTCTTAATCATAAAAAATCATATAAAACCGCGAATGAGAATTACATAAAGGCTATTGAGTATGGGGATTCGGCTGTCGATTTTGCTGATTTGGCCATAGAAATTTCAGAAACTTCTGAGATACTTAGGGGCGCGGAAGAGGCGATTGAGGAAGCCAAAGAGGCTGAAGCATGGGTATATGCGTTCCAAAAAGTAAATAATGCGGCGGCATTTTTAGATCAAGCATGGCAGAGTTTTAGATTGGGCAAATATGCTGAGGCAAGGGAATTTTCTCAAAAAGCAATCAAATCTGCTAATGACGCGAAAGAAGAGGCGGAAGTTAAAAAAGGAAATTTAGAGGAAAGACTTAAACGGTTTGAAAAAGCTAAGAACAAACTGACCGACCAATTATTATCAAATAAAAACGATTTGGACAATATTATCAAAGATGTGAAAGAAATGTTATCGGCAGAAATTGATTTATTAGGATATAAAATCGATGTCAGTGAAGAAGAAGCGGAAAAAATAAATTTAAAGCAGTCTTTGGCCGGACTCAAAATGACTGAATCTAAGATATTGGCCTTAATTGGAGAGTATTATAGGGCAAGCAAAGAATATGATGACGCGAAGCAAAAGGTTGAAAAGGCGAGAGAAGAAAGAGATATGTTGGGAAAAGAGCTTGTGAAATTAAGGGCAAAGGCAGGGGTAGTAATTGATGAATTAAACGATTTGATAAGAAAAAGAGATGGTTTGATTGAGAGATAATATATGAAAAACAAAAATATTTTTACTGTTGTTCTTATTTTGGTTTTCACCTTGATGGTTAATATCAAGGTATTTGCTGACACGGAATCTCAGATATTGACCGATGGGGTCAGAATTGTATTGGAAGAGGCCGTTAAAAACCTTCAGCATGAGACTAAAAAATTATTAGATGGATATGGACGTATCCAGGGAGAAATAAATCAGCTTAAAAAAGAAATCAGCGAAGAAGAACAGAGTATTGCATTAAAAACAGATGAAATTAAAACAATCGAAGAAGAGATAAAAAAATTAAAAGAAAAACCCGCGAGATATAAAGTTATCGAAGGAGATTGTTTGTGGGTAATTGCTAAGATGGAAAAGATTTACGGAGATCCGTATAAATGGAAAAAAATATATTGGGCAAATAGGGATAAGATTAAAGACCCTGATTTAATTTATCCTGATCAGGTTTTTGATATACCCAGGGGAATAATTGGGGCGGGGCCGAGGCCCAGTGAGTATGAGGTTGTTCAAGGAGATTGTTTGTGGAAGATAGCGGGTCTTGATAAGATTTATGGTGATCCGTATCAGTGGCCCAAAATATATAAAGCCAATAAAGGCCTGATTGATAGCCCTGAGTTGATTTATCCTTGCCAAATATTTGATATTCCTCGCTAAACTAAACTCTTAATGAAAATTTTGATAAACGATTGGCAAAAGTTAGTCAAATTACCCGCAAAAGAGCCTAAAGAAATAATTGACGTTATTCTAACGAATGTTGTAAAGACAGTTCTCGAACCGGACTTATTTAAAAATGCTGTGGTCGGAATTACTCTTGTTGACGATAAAACCATCCATGATTTAAACAAAAAATATAGAAAAAAAGACAAACCAACTGATGTCCTATCTTTTTATTTTGAAAAAGATGCGGGGGCATATTGTAATACACCCCCGCAAGGGGATGTAGTTATATCCGTTGAAACCGCGATGCGTCAAGCCGGATATTATAAACATAGTTTTGGAAAAGAATTAAAAATTCTTTTGATTCACGGGATATTGCATCTCTTTGGTTATGATCATATTAAAGAGAAAGATTTTGAAATTATGAGAAAAAAAGAGAAAGCAATATATAAAATAATAGAAAATCCCCCTTTAATCCCCCTTCCTGCCTACCGCAGGCAGGTTGCAAAGGGGGGAATAGGGGGAATAGAATTCCTAACGATTAATGAGCAAGATTAAGCCGTTTATTTGGATAAATATAATTTTCCTTTTGTTTTTGATTATTGCAAAAGCATATCAGGAAAAAACAAAACGGGAAGATATAGAATTGGAAAAAAAATCTTTATCCCTGATTTATCCTGATGCTGTCGGTTTTTCTGAGAAAAAAGGGTCACCGCCTCATTATGAGGCTTATGTACTGAATGAAAAGGGTGAAAAAGAGTTAGACGGTTTATGTTTCCTTTCCACCGATTTTGCGCCTAATGTAAGAGGATATGCCGGGAAGATAAAGATTTTAATCGGAATGAATAAGAATGGGAAAATCAATGGCGTAAAAATATTATCCCATAATGAGACTCCTTCATATGTTTCAATACTTCAGCATTCCATATTCACTGATCAATTTAAAAAACTGGATTACAAAAGTGAATTCCAATCAGGTGAAGATTTAGATGGTATAACGCGGGCAACAATAACAAGTCAAGCAGTGGTTCTGGCTGTTGAAAAGTCGGTTAAACTTGCAGCAAACAAATTTTTTAATTTGGAAGCAGGGCAGCAAGCAGCTTTTAAATGGAAGAGTATTTTTAAAAATTATAATTTATATGTAATCAGCCTCTTTTTTATTTTTGCGGTATATTTTTATTTGCATGGCGTATCATATGTGCGGTATTTTATTTTGGCGGGAGCAATATTATATTTTGGGTTTTTAGAGCTTAATTTTATTTCGATAATAGGATTAATTAATATATTTACAGGCAAAATTCCTGATATTATTACAGGTTTGTCGTGGTATTTGTTATTTATTTTTACATTCATTACAACAATATTTTGGGGGAGAATCTATTGCAGCTGGATTTGTCCGTTTGGGGCTATTCAGGAATTTTTAGGAAAAATCAGTCGATTCCATGTTAAAATGAACGACAGGGATGACAAAAAAGCGCGTCTGATAAAATATTATTTATTTATCATAACAATTGGGGCTGTTTTCTTTACCGGAAATATTGGATTTACCGATTATGAACCTTTTAATACTATTTTTAGATTAAAAGGCGATGTGTTTGTTTTTGTGTTTGTAGTATTTTTGTTAATTAGTTCGTTTTTTATTTTCAGATTCTGGTGCCGGTATTTATGCGGGGTTGGGGCGTTTTTATCTATACTGTCTAATTTTTCTATGAAAGGTAAAAAACTGGGGGTTGTCATTCCCGTCCCCGATTCCTCGAGGATAAACTCCAGCGGGAATCCAGGCGTCGTCCCCGCGAAAGCGGGGAACCAGAAATAATGAAGCTACTGGATTCCCGCCTTCGCGGGAATGACGGGGGAATTTTTGGATGAAAACTAAGATTTCATTTATTGTTTTATTATTTATAATTATTCCATTATATATTTTTTTGAAAGGAGCTGATGCAAAAATGATTCGTAAACCTGCTGTTGCCGGGCAGTTCTATCCCTCTGGGAAAGAAGAATTGATAAAAATGATTGATGGATTCTTATCCAAAGCTAATCCGTCAAAACTGGATGGAAAGCTTCTTGGGCTGATAAGTCCTCATGCCGGTTATGTTTATTCCGGCCAGGTGGCGGCTTATTCATATAAATTGCTTCAAAACGCGAAATATGATATTGTGATAATTATGGGAAACAGCCACCATATGCCTTATAATTACGGCTCTATATATTATAAAAAAGATGATGAAAATTATTTTCAGACACCGATTGGTGAAGTAAAAATAAATAAAGCCGTTTCTGAAGAATTATTAAAAAATGAAAATATTTTTAAGGCTGATAATAATCCGCATACATATGAACATTCAATTGAAGTTCAAATTCCATTTTTACAGCGGGTTTTAAAACCGGATTTTGAAATAGTCCCGATTTTATTTGGAACACAATCTTATGAAATGTTGGAATCTGCGGCAATGCTTATAGCTGAGACGATAAAAGATAAAAATGTTTTGTTGATTGCAAGCACCGATTTGTCCCATTATTACGGCTATGAAAAGTCAAAGGAGATGGATAGAGTCGCAATGGAGGCGGTTATTACCTTGAATCCAGTGACTTTAATTAAACAAGTAATGGAGGGCAAATGCGAGTTTTGCGGCTTATCCGGGGTTTTAGTTGAAATAATGGTTGCTAAAAAAATGGGTGCGAATAATGTACAGGTTTTGAATGCGGCTAATTCCGGAGATGTTGCCGGCGATAAAAATAAAGTGGTGGGCTATTCAGCGGTGGTCATTACCAGGAAATAGCGGAGTTGTAGCAAGGGGCTTTAGGGTTAAAAAAATGAATAAAAAGTCTTGGATAAAAATATTTGCTTCGTCGATATGGATTGGAAGCGTTCTTGGTATATTAGGATTTTCGCAGTATGTTTTATATTATTTTTATAGAGATAAGGAAATCTTTTATTATTTAGGAAGTTTTCTTTTTTTGAGCGGGATTTTTGTATTGGTTATTTCTATTATTATTGCCGCTGCCGCAAGCATTTATTTTATATTCCATCAAAATGAAAAAAGAGAATAACAAAAGTAATTATAAATTACTAAAAGCCTATTCAGAAAAAATTGGGGCGGTACTGTTTGGAGTCGCCGATATAGCTAAACTTAAAGAAGAATTTATATTTGAGAATAGAAATATATTGAAGGACTTAAATTATGGGGTTTCTATTGGAGCGTGTTTACTGTCCGGAGTTTTAGAGACAATAGAAAATTCTCCTACGCCTATTTATTTTCATCATTATCGTCAGGTTAATAATCTTTTAGACAGGATTTCACTTGATATTTCCCTTTTTATTCAGAAAAAAGGGTTTAAAGCTATACCCATTCCCGCGTCGCAGATTATTGACTGGAAAAAGCAACTAGCGCAAGTATCACATCGTGCCGTAGCGTTTAACGCAGGACTAGGCTGGCGTGGAAGAAATAATCTTTTAGTAAATCCAATTTATGGTTCACAGGCGCGGTATGCGACAATACTTACAAATTACCCTCTGGATATTGATTCGCCTTTAAAAACCGGATGTGATGATTGTTATGAATGTGTTTCAGTTTGTCCAATAGGCGCTATTGATAAAGATCCGCTTAAATTTAAACGTGAGAAATGTTTGGAGAAATTAAAAGAATTTGCGAGAATCCCGGGTGTTGGGCAATTTATATGCGGAATATGTGTGAAGGTATGCGGTCAAAAAAGTCACAAGTTACACGTTACAAGTCACAAGTAAGGGGAATTTTCCATGGGGAAAGAATGTGTCCATCCTTTAGTTAAGCTGATTACGGCTATTTATACAAGTAACGTAAGCCTTTTTAATGTTGTTGAGGAAAAACTTACTGAGAAATTTGGGAATATTGATTTACGAAGTGAAATATTTGATTTTACACACACAAATTATTATGAGAAAGAAATGGGGCGGGATTTAAAAAAGGAATTTATTTCATTTGAAAAATTAATTAGACCGGAATCGCTTTCGGATATTAAAATTTTCACAAATCAGATTGAATCCCAGTATTTAAAGGATAATAATCGGCAAATTAATATTGATCCCGGTTATGTGGATTTGGCAAAATTGGTTTTAGCCAGTACCAAAAATTTCACTCACAGGATATATGTTGGAAAAGGTATTTACGCCGAAGCTACTCTTTTTTATCAGGATAAGGGTTTCAGGGCGTGGCCATGGACATATTCTGATTATAAATCACAGATCAGTCTTTCTTTTTTCGAAAAAGCGAGGTCTGTATATCATAACAAGTCGGTCGAAATGACAATTATGCGCGAAAAGTAATGTTAAAAAGTTTTAGAAATTAGCCGATAACTAAGTAAAAAGTGGAGAGTAGAGGCGAGGGAATGACGGGGGCGTTTTTAGTGAGAAAATATTTTATAATTATTTTGATATTTTTAGGGTTTAGCAGTTATTCTTACTGCAATGGCGGGTTTGAATATGTAATAAAAGATGGTGATTCATTGTGGTCTATTTTGTCGGATAAATATAATTTAACTAATCCCCAAAAATTGACAGAAATTATTGATTTATGTTTAAAAATGAATCCTTCAATAAAAAATCCTGATATCCTATCGATCGGGGGGGGGATATTGATTCCTGAGAATTCTGAATTTGGCGAAACTGCTCCTGTTGTTCCTGCAGATACTGTTGATAATAAGTCATTGCAAAATGTTCTAAATGAGGCTAAGAATAAAACTCCTGAAGAAGCAGATAAACTATTTTTGGATATACAGGGTTACCAATTGGTTAAAAATTCTTTGCTGGCGATGGTTTTTGACAGATATGAATTGAAAATAAAAGCGGACCGTTTGTTAATCCCTCGGAACATAACTGCTGAAAATAAGCAGGAATATTTAATTAATTATATTACATCGCCTTCCGAAGAAACTTCAACCAATCTTAAAAATCTTCTTAAAGAAAAAAATTATATTTTAATTGAAATTGTTGTTAAATAACAAAATGTCGCAAATAAGGTTACAAAAATATCTCGCTCAATGCGGTATTGCTTCGCGCCGTTATGCTGAAGAATTAATGCGGTTAGGGCAGATTTCAGTGAACGCACAAAAGATAACAAACCCCGGGATAAAAATTGACCCTGAAAAAGATAAAGTGTTTTTTAAAAACAAATTAGTCGTTTTACCGAAAAGCGGGGGAATATATATTTTATTAAATAAACCGAAAGGGTATATTACAACGGTTAAAGATGTTCATGCTGAAAAGACAGTTTTTGATTTATTAGGGGGGGTGCAAGAAAAGATTTTTCCCGTCGGCAGGCTGGATAAGAATACGCGCGGCCTATTGCTTTTTACTAATGACGGAGAATTATGTTTTAAATTAACGCATCCAAAATATGAAATTGAAAAAACTTATTATTTAAAAATAAAAGGAGGGATAGCTGACAGCGATCTCTCGCGTTTAAAAGAAGGAATAATTGTTGAAGGTATTAAAACATCGCCGGCAAAGGTAAAAGTAATTAAAAAGGACAAAGATGTTTCTGAAATAAAACTTACAATTTGTGAGGGAAAAAAGCGTCAGATTAGAAATATGATAAAAAAATTAGGATATTTTCTTCTAGACCTTAAAAGAATAAAGTTCGGGTATCTTGAATTAGGAGATTTAAAAGAAGGGGAATTCAGGTATTTGACAAATGAAGAAATTGAAAAGTTGAAATCGTAGATTATGGAAAAGTCCCAAAAAAGAAATATTTATATTGGTTTAGCAATAAGTCTATGTTCAATAATATTTGTTTTAATTTTCACGGAATTATTGCCTTTTTTTGAAGATTTTGAACGAAAAACGCTGGATACCCGCTTTAATTACCGCACAGATTACTATAATAAAGAATATAAAGAAGAATTTCAAAATATTGTTATTATTGAAATTGATGACGAATCGGCTTCAAAATTGGGAAGAATCAGCGAATGGCCGAGAAGTTATTACGCGAAGGTTGTTGATTATTTAAGTGAAGGCGGCGCAAAACAGATCGGTTTTGATGTCGGTTTTACCGAGAATTCACGATATACCGAGGAAGATAATATTCTTATTGAATCGATTAAGAAATCCAATCGGGTTTATTCAAGCTACTATTTTTCTTCAAAACCGGGAACTGATGATGAAACAATCCGCTCGTTTAGTTATCCATTCGGCAATGAATTAGACACTGCTGTTTATTGGGAACAATATATCTTCCCGCCCATACAAGGGATTGCGCGAAATTCCAAAGGTGTTGGATTTATAAATTTGAAACAGGACAGAGATGGAATAGTCCGCCGTATACCGCTTTTTATAAAGCATGGAGACAAGGCATATCCGCAGTTCGCGGTCAAAATGGCAATAGATTATCTGGGGATTCCAAAGGAGAAAATCCGCCTTGAAAAAGGTAAATATTTTTATTTTAATGATGTCCAAATTCCTGTCGGCAAAGATAATCAAATGTTGGTAAATTATGCCGGTTATTATGTTTTTAGGTATATACCTTTTTGGAAGATTATTGATCAAATCGTTCCAAAAGAGTTTTTTCAGGATAAGATTGTATTTATTGCCGCAACAGCCGCAGGCGCTTATGATTTAAGGTCAACTCCGGTTAAAGAAATTTCACCTGGAATCGAAGTAAATGCCAATACATTTTTTACTATTGTGAACAAAAATTTTGTGATAGAATTATCCTCAGCGCAGGTTATATTTATTCTATTAATTTTAAGTTTAATTTGTTTTATTTTATCTAATTTCGTTTCACTGAGTGTTTCAATAATTGCAACAGTATTTCTGTGGATTTTTTATTTTACCGCCGCGTTGGTTCTTTTTCAGAAAAATAGCGTTTGGCTGCCATTAATTAAGCCGACATTGGTTATTTTTGCAAGTTTTACGGGAAATTTGGGATATAATTTTTTAACTGAACGAAAACAGAAAAAATTTATTCAGGGCGCGTTCCAAAGATATGTGTCTCCGGCGGTGCTAAAAGAATTATTACAGGATCCGGAAAAGATTAGTCTTTATGGAGAAGAAAAAGAACTTACTGTTTTATTTTCGGATATTCGCGGATTTACCACATTCTCTGAAAATCTTTCGCCAAAAGAAAATGTGGCGGTCTTAAATGAGTATTTCAGCAGAATGGCAAAGATCGTTTTTAAATATGATGGGATGCTGGATAAATTTATTGGCGATGCGATTATGGTAATTTTTGGAGCGCCTATTATTCAGGAAAACCATGCGGAACGGGCATGTTTGTGCGCGTTGGAAATGATTGAAGAGGTTAATAAATTTTCCAATTTTAAAATTGGGATTGGAATTAATACAGGAAATATGATTTTAGGGAATATGGGGTCGGATACTAAAATGGACTATACGGTCATTGGAGATAATGTTAATCTTGGATCGAGGATTGAGTCTTTGAATAAAGATTATAAAACAAATATTATTATTAGCGAGACAACTTATCAGAAAGTTAAAGATAAATTTATTGCAAAAGATTTAGGATGTGTTACAGTCAAAGGAAGAAAGGCTGAGACGAAGATTTATGAACTTTTACAAGTTGAGTCTTGAATGTTGTCAGGACAGAATGGAGCGATTTGTCATTCCGAACGGGAGAGAGGAATCTATTGTAGGGGCGGCCCTATGTGGCCGCCCTATGGAAGAAAGATTTCTCCCTTCGGTCGAAATGACAAATAGATGCGGTCGAAATGCCAAGTGTTATCCGACAAGTTACGGAGATTTTCGAATGAGAAAAGTTTTAGTGTCCGTATTTGTATTTAGCTGTATTTTAATTGTTAATTGTGTTAATGCTCAAAATGATACAACTATTGTAATGGATACAACATCTGCTATAGTAGTAGAAGCAGGTTTAAAACCCGCCCTTGCTGATTGGTATGAATTAGGGGAATATAATCTTGCGGGAAATTTTACATATTCATTAACAAATATTAAAATGAATGATAATCTTAAAGAAGTAGGGACGGATTATGCCGGCTTGAATCATAAATTAAGTTATTTGTTAATGGGCACAAATTCAGGATGGGATGTCTCAAATTTGGCAGATTTGTCTTTTAGTCCATGGAGAAACAGGTTAATTGCCGAAACATTTCGTTTAGAGGCGGCGAAAAACAATGTAACTGTCAATATCGGGGATTTTTATCCAAATTATTCAGGTATTACGCTGGAAGGCCTAACCGTCCGCGGTTTGGGCTTTAAAAAGATTTATAATGAGCGGCTGATAGTTCAAGCCTTTGTTGCCCAGTCACAGCAAGCAATAGAACCCATTAAAGAGGATGTAAATGGGAATTCAATAATTGATCAGGGAGAAGATGGGAATGGCAATAATATTTTAGATGTTAAGGAAGGAGATTTCCGCCAGTATATGCTGGCTGGAAGGATTGAAAATAAATTTAGCCGCTATTTTAATGCAGGAGCAAATTTTATTGTTGCAAAAGATGATATTTCTTCAATCCCAAATCCGCAGGCAATTGATTCTACGTCCAGTTTGTATCCGGTGTTAAAAAATAAAGTAATAGGGATAGATGCCCATTTTCGCTTACTAAGCGATAGGTTTAAGATAGACAGCGAATATGGGGAAAGTAATTATCGAAAAGGTGATCAGGATACTACATTTACTGACCAAGTATCAAATATCAAATTAAACTTTTTAAGCAAATTCTGGCAATCAAAGCTGGTTTATCAAAAAGTTGATCCAAACTATCATAGTGAAGGGAATCCTTATTTGGAGACGGATAAAAAAGGTTATGACTTTGAGAACGAGTTTATTTTATCAAAAAAATATTCATTTGTGGGAAATTATGAGAAATATAATAATAATGTGAATAAGTTAGACAACGACACAACTATCGTTACCAAACAGCAGGAGTTTATGCTTAAATGTTATCCTAAATCCGGCAGCGGGGAGTTTAAATATAAAAACACACTTCAAAATGGCAGCCGGCCTAATGAAAAGGATACGAAAGATGATACATACGGGATAACTATTCGTAAAGATTACAGCGAAGAAACATGGATAACATATAATGTCCAGTACTCAAAATATCAGGATAATTTGCAAAATACCAATGATTATGTTGGATATTCCGGATATGTTTCATGGAACTGGGATGTTAGAAAAGACAAATTTAGTTTAATACCATATTTTAATTATAATTTGTATAAGTATAAAAATTTTGATCAAAAGCAGGTATATTATCTGACAAATATTCAATCAAGGATTGTGCTTTGGAAAAATAGGTGGGTTTTAGTTCCATATTTGGAATATGATTTGACGAGCCAGAATGGCAGTAAAATTTTGGAGAGATTTAACCGCGAGTTGGAGTCAAAATTTTATTTGTCTCGAAGCGTTTCGTTTAGTTTAAAATACGGCATGTTAAATAATAATGATGAAAATAATAGCTTAGATTACTCAATAGAGAAAATTGGCGGGGAGCTTACGGCGGTATTTTAATAAGGAGAATGCAAATAACGGACATCCGTCATTCCCGAATGTTTTTATCGGGAATCCAGAAAAAAGAAAGCTGGATTCCCGCCTTCGCGGGAATGACGTAGTGAACTTAAGGGGACTCTCAGGTGAAAAGTTTTAAATATTTTATTTTATTTTTGGGATTAATAGTTATTCCTCAGACATATATTTTTGCCGCAAAAGAAGCCAAGGAAGAAGCACAGCTAATTTATTATGAGGGTAAGGTAGAGGCAAAAAGGGCGCAAAAAGAAAAATGGGAAAATGTAAAACTTTATATGATGCTTTATCCGAAAGACCGTGTCCGGACAAGACTTCAGTCTAAAGTTGAATTAAAACTTCCGGATAATAGTATTTTTGATATTGGAGAAAATACTATTTTTGATATACAGAAGTTATTTATTGATAATAATTCTAATACGAAGAATTATTCTTTTAAATTATTTGTAGGGGATCTGGTTGGAAAAATTGGAAAATTAAAAAAGGGCGATACATTTGAAATAGAAACACCAGTGGCGTTGGTAGGTTTCCGCGGGACAACAGTATTTATTCGTGTAAAGCCCAATGGAGAAACATGGGTTGGAATGAAAAGCGGTTTGGGTTATATCCGCTCAATAAAAACAGGAGGGGAGCAGGTAATTGAAGAAAATAAGTATTTTTCACTTGGGACCGATGGAACTTTTACAGGAAGCGGGGTTCTTTCGGGTTCAGATTTAGAACATTTTGAAAATTTGGAAAAGGCTAAGGATGAATTGATTAAAAAAGGAGGAATTAGCCCTCCAAGAATTATTTCAGTTGAAAAAGATAAAAATTCGGCAAGTATAAGAGGACAGGCTGACCCGGGCAACATGATTTATATGGTTTCCTCTATAGGGCAGTCTCTTACAACCCAATCAGATGAAAATGGTAATTTTGCTTTTACAATAAATTTTGGGGAAGATACTTCTCCTCCTATGATTAAAATTACAACTTCCGGATTTGGGAAAAAGGCTACAAATGATCGGAATTTGAGAATAGTTGGCTTGGTGACTGATAAGTCAGTTGGAGGAACAGTTAATTTTAGTTTTACAGCTGTAAATAAAGATGGGGAAAGAAGTATTCAGACTCTTTATAAATTGGATACTTCAAAAGAAAACCTTAAATTTTTTGTTAATGGACGAGAAGTTCGTTTAATTGCCGGGATTGTTAATACCAACTATATGCTTAATGAAGGGGAAAATGTGCTGGAGTTTCGCGCAGTGGATGTATCTGGAAATGAAGGAAAAGAGACTAAAATAGTTCACCTTGATACGCGTCCTCCAAAATTATTAAGTTTTAATATTACGCCAGATCCTGTTAAGCTGGAAGAATCAGTTGAAATACTGATTGAAGCTGAAGATGGGTTTTCTGAGATGGAGAAAACCACCATGTTGACTTTGTATAATCCCAGGGGGGAGTCATATAAATTAACTATGCCGTATGATTACACTACAAAAAAATATGTATTGAGAATAAGGCCGTACGAATATTTAGGACAAAGGGCGGAAGGAGTATGGAAAGTTTCTGTTGAACTTCAGGACGACTTAGGCAATAAATCAATGAAGTATTTTAGAAAATTTAAA
>JBDROR010000022.1:0-29079 GCA_043809805.1 bacterium | reverse complement strand
TGGTCAGTGTCATCAACTGGCCGATAAAAAGGCTTATTATCAGTCTTGCCGCTAATAATTACACCAGATTAATTACCGGATTGAAAATACACGACTGCACGGGCGGATTTAAATGTTTTCGCCGTGAAGTATTGGAAAATATAAATTTAAACAGAATCACGTCCGACGGTTACGCTTTCCAGATAGAAATAAATTTCCGCGCGCAAGAACTTGGTTATCGAATTTGTGAAATCCCTATTGTATTTGCAGATCGGCACTCAGGCACATCCAAAATGTCACGAAAAATTATATGGGAAGCGTTATTTTTAGTATGGAAACTCAGAATTGGGTCTTTGAACATCTTTTAGAATATAACCAAAAATTTAACTGCGGAGAAAAAACTCTTAAAAATATATTGTCGCTAAAGGATAAAACCGCTTGTGTAATTGCCACAGGACAACAACCTGGCCCTTTTCTAGGGCCGCTTTACACTATTTACAAAACTGTTACCGCCATTATATTGGCTGATAATCTCACAAAAAAAACAAGCAAAAAATTTGTGCCCATATTCTGGATTGAATCTTCAGACAGCAATATATCAAATATCTCTTCATTTTTTTACATAAATAGTGAAAATAAACTAAAAAATTCTACTTTTCCTTTGCCAAAAGAAAAAGCGGGGGCGTCTTTTGCTAAAATCACGCTTAACCATCACGATGTTAATAAATTTATTTTACAGATAAAAGAGGATTTGGATGGCGAAAAAAAAGATGAAATATTTGATCTTATAACTCTGAAACTTGCTAAATATCCCAATTTAGCAGACTGGTTTGCATCCTGCCTGACATGGTTATTCTCTTCTTATGGACTTGTAATTATTGATCCCCAACAGCCTGAGCTTCAAAAACTCTCGCAACCTATATTCAAAAAGGAGATAGAAAATCCGCTTAAATCCTATCATTTCATTCAAAAAGACGGGAATCTCCCTCTTTTCCCAAATAATACCCTCCTTTTTTTAAAAGAAAACAATTTAAGGAAAAAATTAAAATTTTTTGAACCCTATTTTCAAACAGACAGTTCTAAATTCTCCAGAGATGAGCTTCGCTCTCTCCTTAATAAAAATCCGGAACTATTCAGTCCGAATGTAGCATTGCGGCCCATTCTTCAGGACTGGCTGTTAAAGACATCCATTTATGTCTCGGGGCCAAATGAAACCGCTTATCTTGCCCAGTTGAAAGAATTATATAAATATTTTGATGTCCAGATACCTTCAATTTTTCCCAGGTATGGCGCAACAATAATCCCTGATTTTATAGCCGGTTTAATGTCCCAATCAAATCTTTCCGTGCCGGACTTTAAAAATAGGACCGACAAAAAAATCCAACGGCATCTGAGACAAAACCCTGCATTAAAACAAGTGTTTAATTATTTATTTCCACAACAGGTTTTACAGGAAAGAAGATTGAATATTGTTCAGTTTCTGGTAAAATATGGGTTTAGGTTTATTGATAAGCTTTTTGAAACTTTTTCTCCGGGAAACCAAGCAGAACTTCAAAATATGGAAGGGAAACATTTTATTGTTTATACGGAGTAAATCATGAAACTTGACGTTCTTGCCATTGCGGCGCATCCGGACGATATTGAAATGTGCGCGGGCGGGTTTTTATTCAAAATGTGGAAATTTGGTTATAAAACAGGGGTTATTGACCTCACCAAAGGCGAAGCCGGCACTTTTGGGACCCCGGAACAACGGAAAAAAGAATCTATCAAGGCATCTGCTATTTTAAGATTAAGCGCGAGAGAAACTTTAGATATGGGAGACACGAAAATTTTCAACAGTGAAAACAATGGAATAGTTCTTGCGGAAAAAATAAGAAAGTATAGGCCGAAGGCCTTGCTTTTGCCATACTGGCAGGACCAGCATCCTGACCATATTACAACTTCAATGTTAGGGGAAAAGGCCCGTTTTTACGCGGGCTTAAAAAATTTAAAGATTCCGCTTTCTCCTCACAAAATTAAAATGGTGTTTTATTACCAACTGCATGAATTTGTTACCCCAAATTTTATTGTTGATATTTCAGATGAATTCGCGGTAAAAATGAAGGCCGTTAAAGCATATCGTTCTCAATTTGAGACTAAGGAACGAAAAAATTTTCTAAAAAAGATAGAAACGAAATCTCAATTTTGCGGGTCACTCATTCAAACCCAATATGGAGAACCGTTTATTTCCAAGGTTCCATTAAAAATCCACGATCCACTTAAAATGACTTGACCTTGTCAAATTTTATTTTCCCCCTTTGAAAAAGGGGGATTAAGGGGGATTGACCATCAAATCCCTCCTAACCTCCCTTTTCTAAAGGGAGAAATCAAAGGTGTTTTATGTTAAAAATCGGAATTGTATGTTTTTCCACTTATGGCGGAAGCGGTGCTATTGCGGCAGAATTAGGCCTATATATGGCTCAGAAAGGGCATGAAGTTCATTTCATTTCTTCCCAACATCTATTATGTCTAAAAAGAAAACTCAAAAATGTTTTTTTCCATAAGGTACCTGACCGGCCATACCCTGTATTTTCCCACCCGCTTTACGCGCTTACATTAGCCAGTAGAATGAAAGAAATATCTGAAAAATATAAACTTGACCTGTTTCATGTCCATTATGCTATTCCTCATTCCATTTCTGCCTATTTGGCAAATAAAATTTCTTCAAGAAAACCCAAAATTATAACTACGCTCCATGGGACAGATGTCCACTTAATAGGCCTTGACCCGGTATATTCCCCGCTGGTTAAATTTGGGTTGGAGACAAGCGACGGGATAACAACGGTATCGCGGTATTTAAAAAATATAACGAGGAAAAATTTTCATCCCTCAAAAAATATAAAAATAATATCCAATTTTATAAATACCGAATATTTTAAGAGAAAACAAACAAGTCTTGCCAGAAACATTATTACTCATATTTCAAATTTCCGGCCGATAAAAAGAACCATGGATGTTATAAAAGTTTTTAATATTGTGCAGAAAAAAACACCTTCTCATCTATTAATGGTCGGCGACGGCCCTGATAAAAACAAATGCAGGGAACTAGCCAGGCAATTAAACATAGAATCTCACGTTACCTTTATGGGACAGCAAAAAAACATCCCAGATATCCTTTCCAATTCAGAGATATTTCTCCTCCCTTCCGGAAATGAAAGTTTCGGACTAGCCGCATTAGAAGCTATGGCATGCGAAACACCTGTGATATCCACCAATGCAGGTGGACTCCCTGAAGTTATAAAAGATAAAGAAACGGGCTACCTTCTGCCTGTTGGAGATATAAAAGGAATGGCCCAAAAGGCAATTGAGCTTCTGAAACATCCGAAAAAAAGAAAAAAAATGGGAATCCTGGGCCGTGAATATGCAATAAAAAAGTTTTCAATAGAAAAAATGGGAGCGGAATATGAAAAATACTACAGATCTTTTCTCTGAGATAAAAGAACGATTTTATTTAATAGACGCCTATTCGTATATTTATCGGGCATTTTACGCGATTCGCGATCTTAAAAATTCTAAAGGGCAAACAACTAATGCAATTTATGGATTTACACATATGCTTTTAAAGCTGTTAAAAGAAGAAAGCCCGGATTATATCGCCTGCGCCTTTGACCATCCTAAACCTACATGGAGAGCGGAAGCATATAATGATTATAAAATCCACCGCAAGCCTATGCCGGATGACCTGAAAAGTCAGATCCCTTATATAAAAGAGGTGCTTAATGGATTCAATATCCCCATCTTTGAAAGACCCGGATTCGAGGCAGATGACATTCTCGGAACAATTGCGCGGCTGTTGTCATTAAACGAAGCGGGACTGCAAGTTATAATCGCATCTTCCGATAAAGATATTCTCCAACTGGTTAATGATAATATAAAGGTTTTAAATGACCGGAGTGAAAAGATATATTACGACAGGGAAAGTGTTATCAAAAAAATGGGCGTTCCGCCGGAAAATATTCCCGATTTTTTTGCCCTATGCGGCGACAGTTCAGATAACATTCCGGGAGTGGACGGAATTGGACAAAAAGGCGCGCTCAATCTTATCAACCGATTCAACACGATAGAAAACCTTATGAAAAATGTTAATGAAATAAAAAATGAAAAACATAAGAAGGCCGTTATCGAAAACAAAGATAACGCCATATTAAGCAAAAAACTTGCTATGATAAAAACCGATGTGCCGTTTGATTTTGATTTATCATCTTGCCAAATAAAAAATATTAACAGGGAAAAACTAGCAGAACTTTTTAAGGAACTGGAATTTAATAATCTTATCAATAAAATTTAGGCCACACACAGAAATGGTAAGAACTTTTACATTGACGCTAAATGGGCAGATTGATATACTTGTCGACACAATTCGTTTATAATCCAAAGTTTATATAAAAAGCGAAATTGATTGATATGTGCGGATGGGCGTATGGCCAAACTCAAGCAATGTAATTTATACTCGTCAATGATCCTTATTGACTTTTATGTTTATATTTTTTTCTTGACACCTCATTTTATATTTGATACAATTTCATCATAATTATGAAATATAGAGAAATATTATTTGAACAGCTGAAAGTTCAGCCATATTTCGACAAAACAGCTGTATATCAGCTTAGCGAACAGTATGGGCTTAAAAGTGCTACGGTTGATACATATATCAGCCGGTCTTTAAAGCGCAAAGATATTATTCCCCTCAAAAATGGCCTGTATGTATCTGCTGATTTTTATAATAAGAACAAAGGTGATATTTCTTATTTATTCTATCTCGCTAACATCCTTCGTATGCCGTCATATATAAGCTCGTGGACAGCGCTTCAATATTACAACCTGAGCACTGAAGTAATACATACGATAACGTCAATTACGCTGAAAGTAACCCGGGTGTATAAAACAAAGATAGGTAATTTTTCTTACCAGTCAATACAGAAAAAATTGTTTTCAGATTTTTCTTCTCCGAAGGAAAAATTTGATTTCTTTATCGCGTCTCCCGCGAAAGCGCTTTTTGACCTGCTTTACTTCAAGACACACCGATTTAGCGGTATACGGTTTGAGGACATAAAAGGGCTGACCGCGGAGTTACGCATTGATATCAATGAGATAAGCCATGAAGAACAGAAAAAATTTTATTCGATGATAAAAAACTATATGGACAACCATGAATAATCAGATACTTATAACACTCAAAAGAAAGCTTGATGATATTTCCGCGTATGGGAATGTAGATGTCGAAACACAGCGTAACATACTCAAAGAGGAGTTGCAGTTTTATGTTCTTAACTTTATTTATCATCACCCGGATTACAGCAATTGGACTATGTATGGCGGTTCCGCGCTCCGCATATGCCACGGGCTTGACCGCATGTTGGTTGATCTGGATTTTGAAGTCGCGCAGTCTATTTCAAACGCATTTCTGTGTAAATTGAAAGAAGAAATTGAAACACATTTCAAAAATACTTTTGGTTCCGGCCCAGAGCTTCTTACTATATCAATAACAAATGGAAGAGGGTTGCTTTTACGTTTCCATATAGGTGATGAGTTAGGCATTAAACATCCGTCAAAGCAGGTGCATGTCAAAATTGATCTAAACCACTTTACTGTTGCAAAGGCTGTAATTGAGCGCCGGCCTATAAACCGCGACCAACTTTCATTCGTGATCAAAACTTACAACATGTCAACACTCATGGCGAGCAAGATTGCGGCGATTTTTCTGCGCGGACAGCGCGGAGTAGGTAAAGCTATATATGAAGAAAAAGGGCGTGATATCTATGATCTCCTCTGGTATATGGATAAAAAAGCGCTGCCCAATCTTGACTACCTTGCGGCAAAAGGAATTGACGCGAATGACCCGCGCGCACTCTTCGACAAACTTACCTTACAGATGAATAAGGTAAACGACACAAATCTCAAACAGGATCTCACGCCTCTTTTCGTGAATCAAACATTTATTGAAAACTGGCTTAAGAATTGGCGGGAAAGTTATCTGCGTCTTCACGCCGCATATAAAATTCATACAGTAACTGCATTGAAAAGTTTAGACATTCGCCAAGATTTTCATACCGATAACTTTTCTTTCGTGTATTGGTACAACACAGAGGATGAAAAATCAGTGAAAATTATTTACTCCATCAGTGACGATTGGATTGAGTTTCGATCTGGAGATTTGTCAATATCTGTAGATGAAAAAATCAAAAACATGGTTGAATTTGACAAGAACGTGACTAACAACAAATATGCTCCACAGGATAAATTAATACAGTACGCTGTTCTTTTTTGTCGGAAAACCGAGAACTATCTCAAAAAAACGAATCGCATAATGCTCGGCGGCACAATCACAACCAAGCTCATCAGAATGACCACGCATAATCTAAATCAGAAAGACCAGATTGTGCTTAATAAATCAGCTCTGCTTTCTTGCGAATTAGATAATCTATTAAAATAGGAGTTTCGCATAAAAACAAACAATAAAAAATCAAAAACCATCGTCATAGGCATCACCGGCGGGCTTGCCTGCGGGAAATCGAAGACGGCAAAAATTATACATCAATTAACAGATGCTCCGATAATTGACGCGGATAAAATCGGGCATGACTTGATGAATCCAAAATCAACCTGCTGGAGAAAAATAGCAGGCGTTTTTGGTAAAAACATACTGAAAAGCGATCGTTCAATCGATAGAAAAATACTTGGGGGAATTGTTTTTTCTTCGCCAAACAAATTAAAAAAACTTGAAAAAATACTCCACCCTGCGATAAAATCGGAGATAAAAAGACAAATAGCCTATTATAAAAAAATGGGTTATAAAATGATCATTCTGGACGCCCCGCTTATTATAGAAACCAATTTATTGCACCTAATAAACAAATTAATTGTTGTCTCAGTGTCAAAAACTCTTCAAATTAAACGATACGCGGATAATGATAAAAACAAAAAATTACTGGCTAAAAAAATTATCGCGGCTCAAATGCCTTTAAAAGAAAAAATAAAATTCGCCGATTTCCATATAAAAAATAATTTATCAAAAACAACGCTAAAAAACACTATAAAAATTCACTTGACAAGTTTCCAAAACAAGTATATACTGCGGGGGAAACAGTTAGTTGGAAGCCAACCATAGAATCAAAGAATCAATTCAAACTTTTCTGTTTATCCTGTTTTAAAAATGCTATTTTTTGTCTATTTTCTACTCTAAATGGAAATTAATCATAGAACTAATACATTCAAAAGTATCAAAAGGAGAAATAAATGGATATAGGTGCGTTACAAGGTAAAACTATCTCTGAACTAAGCGAGATTGCACATGACTTAAAAATAGAAGGTGTAAGCAACTTAAGGAAACAAGAGCTAATCTTTAAAATCCTCCGGGGACAGACTGAAAAAAATGGGCTTATATTCGGACAAGGGGTTTTGGAAGTCCTTCAGGACGGTTACGGATTCCTTCGTTCCGAAAAATACAATTATTTACCGGGTCCGGATGATATATATGTTTCTCCTTCACAGATAAGAAAATTTTCCCTACGGACCGGAGATGTTGTGTCAGGACAAATTCGCCCGCCAAAAGAAGGTGAAAGATATTTTGCTCTCTTGCATGTCGAGGCAATAAACTTTGAAAATCCGGAAATAGCAAAAAGCAAGATACTTTTTGATAACCTGACTCCGCTTTATCCGCAGGAAAGAATAAAATTAGAAACAACAACTAAAAATTTGTCAATGCGGGTTATGGACATAATTACTCCAATTGGGAAAGGACAAAGAGGTTTAATTGTCGCTCCGCCAAGAACAGGTAAAACCATGCTTCTTCAGGCGATAGCAAACAGCATTACAACCAATCATCCGGAAGTAGCCCTGATTGTGCTTTTGATTGATGAAAGACCGGAAGAAGTTACAGACATGCAGCGCTCCGTCAAAGGAGAGGTAATCAGCTCCACATTTGATGAGCCGCCTACAAGGCATGTTCAGGTGGCAGAAATGGTTTTAGAAAAAGCAAAACGTCTTGTAGAACACCAAAAAGATGTTGTAATCCTGTTAGACAGCATTACTCGTCTGGCGCGCGCTTACAACTCTATTATTCCTTCAAGCGGAAAGGTGCTTTCCGGGGGAATTGATTCAAACGCCCTTCAGCGGCCAAAACGGTTTTTTGGATCCGCCAGGAACATTGAAGAAGGCGGAAGTTTAACAATACTTGCGACGGCCCTGGTTGATACAGGCAGCAGGATGGACGACGTCATATTTGAAGAATTTAAAGGAACCGGCAACATGGAATTGCATCTTGACCGGGGACTTATCGAAAAACGAATATTCCCCGCCATTAATGTAGGCCGTTCAGGAACAAGACACGAAGAACTTTTAATGGGAAAAGACGAACTTAACCGCGTGTGGCTTCTTTTACGCGTGCTGCACCAGTTAAGCGAAACAGAAATAATGGAATTGCTGCTTGAAAAAATGGCAAAGACAAAAACTAATAAAGATTTTCTCGAATCAATTAACAGTCAGGAGAAATAATTTCCCGTCATTCCCGCGCAGGCGGGAATCTAGCCCTCCACTAGCATGGGTCTGGATTCCCACTTTCGTGGGAATGACACAAAAAGGAGGGGCTTAAAAATGAAAGAAGGTATCCACCCGCAATACAATGAGGTTACAGTCAGCTGTGCTTGCGGAACTAAATTTGTAACCCGATCCACAAAAAATGAATTAAAACTGGAAATTTGTTCGCAATGCCACCCATTTTTTACCGGCAAACATAAGTTGATTGATACTGCCGGCCGGATAGAAAAATTTAGAAAAAAATACAAAAAAACAGAAACTGCGCAGCAACCTGCATGAACAAAATTAAAGTTAATATCCGACATATCCCGGGTAATGAAGATATCCCGCGTCCGGTTTATATGAGTAAACATGCCGCCGGTGTGGATTTATCAGCCGCAGTAATAAAAACATTAACGCTGAAACCCGGTAAAATAGAACTTATTCCGACCGGTTTGCAGATTGCTTTGCCAAACGGCTACGAGGCGCAGATCAGGCCGCGGAGCGGACTGGCGCTAAAATATGGAATCGGAATACTAAATAGTCCGGGGACAATAGATGCTGATTATCGCGGTGAAATAGGGATAATCATGGTAAATCTCGGTAAAAAACCTTTTGTAATAAACCGCGGGGACAGAATTGCCCAGATGATTATATCCAAAGTAACCCGCGCGGAATTCATGTTAAAGTCCAGCTTGCCTAAAACAAAAAGGAATGACGGCGGGTTCGGACATACGGGAAGATAACCGGCCTCTTTAGTAAAGACATCGTATACCCCTTGATAAAAATATTATCTAATTTAGTTTTTAACAGAAGACCCAAATCAACTACAGGTATCATTAAAACATCTTTTTTGATATCAGTATTTTTTTTCTGGACTAACTGCCAAGGACTTTTGTTTTCCTTATATGTATTAGGTCCTTTTAAATTAAAAAATAACTGATAAGTAAATGTCTTATTCATAAAATCACTTCTGTCTGTAAAAGTTTCTACTTCGAAAAATTCCCGTTCAATTATGTCATGAACCGTTTCTACATCAGCTTGCCAACGGTATCTTCCAAGTTGTAAGATAATTTTATAATAGATTATTCCTGTCACCGGCCAATAAAGGCATCTCTCAGTAATTTGCTTTGCCTCTCGAAAGCCTGTCTCGGATTACGGGGATCCTTCAGTAAAGAGATCTCTTGCGTAATAAGCCGTGCCAGATTAAGAGTATGAGTATCCACCTTCGTTAATTCTCGCTTATAAAGCGGATGGTCCTGATTAATATAAATTGTCGTTTCTTCGGAAAAAACCTCCGGGCCGTCTTCTCCAAAACTATCCACACAGCAGGAAACACCAATTTCACCAAACTTCATTCTCTTTATGACCGCGTTTGGCGTTAATTGTCTTACTTTCGGCCTTTTCTTTTTTTTCTTTGCCTTCGGCATCTCTCCCATTTCAGAAGATTGAAGCGGCTGGACAACCTCTTCTTTTGTCCCTTCTTTGGCGGCCATAGCGGCTCCGCCGGCACCTTCTGTCTTCTCTCCTATCGGAAGCAATCCAAAAGGAGAAAGGTCGGGATTTATTGCTAACGCATTATATATTCTTTGAAGAACTTCTTTGAGCGCGCGGCTAACTTTTTTACTTTCTCTTTTCCCTGCTAGGCGTTGTAAAATAATTTTCACCTCGGCCATAATCTTTTCCATAACCCTCTCAAATGCCTCATATTGCGGAGAATCTTTTATAAAACCCGTTCTGTCGCTTGTAATGGGTAAAAAATAAGCTTCAACCTCTCCTTTTATCCTCGCCATCACCTTGCCCCATGTCTCCATCCCAAACAATTCTCGTCTGATAGTTACCTGTTTTACCTTTACCTCTATTCCCAAATCTTTGGTGGATGCCGCGGTTTCGGAAAGGATAATAATCTCTCCGCTAACCACACCGAAATCCGTTCCTTCAAGGATTGGAATTTTGTGCCCGCTCAGGCTGGACGGTGTAATCAAATGATTATTAAGTTTCACCTTGAAATGAGGCGCCTTTAAAGGCGTTCCTTCAATTATTTTCGCCTCTATTTCTTTTGGCTCAAATTTTTTTGTCAGTCCGGTAAGAATAACCGTTGTCCCATTGGCTTTTCTAAAATCCGAATGGAGAATTTCCAAAGGAATATGCCATTGATTCTCAATTTTTTCCCATTCTTCTTTATCAAAAATGACTCTTCCCACAAAATCGCCATTTTTGGTTATTACCTCAAATCTTTTACAGGCGGAAAGACTGGCAAACTTTCCTATCCCAAATTGCCCAATTCTGTCCCGGCCATAAACAGGTGATTTTGACACATAGAGTTTTTGCTGGGAACCGATATTAAAATATTGTATAAGTCCATCTTTGTTCATCCCTGTGCCGTTGTCACTGATTTCAATAAGATCATCTGCAAGAAGGATTTCCACGAGGACAGCATCAGCGTCGTAAGCATTATTGACAATCTCCCTCACAAACTCAATGCTTTCCGCATAAAGCCTTTCTCCAATGGTAACAATATGGCTTTTATCGATAGTAACATTAATAAATTCAGTGGTCATTTTTCTGTCATATCAATAACAAAATAATTTTATACAGATATCACCTTCAAAAAATTTTGTTTTCCGTAAGAAATAATATTTTTATCGCGGGTTATTAAAATTGCTCCTAATTTTCTTGCAGTGGCAGCGATAATTCGGTCAGCCGGATCTCCATGAAATTTGCCGGGCAAACGGCTGCTCTCAACAGCAATTTCCGGGGTAAGTGGCTCTAAAGATATGCCGGGCGCATCTAACGCTTTATTGACCCAATCTAAACAATCAATTGAAAATTTAATTCTCCCTTTAGCTTCAAGCATACCTACCTCCCAAACTGAAATAGCCGATACTTTAATATTTGAATATTTAACCGCATTTTCAATATAAGACAAACATTTAGAATTTTCTATCTGCTTATCACCCGTCAATAACCATATCCAAACATGTGTGTCCAAAACTATTAGCTCTTTGGAATCATTCATCGGCGTTCCATTCCTCGCCAATTGGTTTTACAATATCTTCTTTTATAACAAGAGAACCTTTCATAAAACCGAATAAAGATTTTGGCGCCTTTTCTTCAACGGGACTTAATTTTGCAACAGATTTTCCAAACTTTGTAATAACAATCTCTTCATGATATTTTTGAACATGATCCATTAATCTAAGACATTTTGTTTTAAATTCACCAGCCGCAATTTTCATCTTTATACTCCCTTTCATTTATGACTATGGTCATTCTACCATAGTCTTAATGTCAAGTCAAGTTAAAAATAACATCAAATAATAAGGAATAAAATACAATGTTCGATCATAGATTTGTTTTTTCGCTAATTCATTTTTTGTAATCACAATACCGTAACCGATTTTTTTAGATTGAATATACTCGGTAATAATTTTTAAATCTTTATTGTCGATATATTTTGTAATCTTAACTTCAATTGGAAGAATATTTTTATCTGTAAGATGCTTATCTTCAAGAACTATAAAATCGATTTCTTTTCCGCCATTCCGCCAGAAACTGATATTCGGGCGCGGATATTTTTGATTTAAAATATTATAAATCAGATTTTCAATTATTTTCCCGAACACATCAGGGACTTCATCTATATGACTTTCTTTGTAATGATTAAACGCACAATTGAAATTAATGCAGGTAGTATAAACTTTTTTCAGAATTCTTCCACGCTCAATTAAACTTTTATGATATTTGAATAATATTTCGAAGACAAAACTCTCTTTTAGATATCCAAGATATTTTTCTATAGTAAGGCTGGAAATACCTATTTCCCGGGCAATATTTTTCAATTCAAACGTAGAACTAATATTATTCAACAGTTGATAGGCAACCAGTTTAAATTCATCTTTTTTCTCAATTTTATAAATTTTAATGCAATCTTCCAGTATTTTTCCCAGAACGGATTCCAAAATATATTCCGATTTGTTTTCATCTGAATTTAACGTCCTGATTTCCGGGAATTGACCGTTAATAATGTATTCTTTGCTTATATCATACACCTTTTTGCCATAAGTTAAATTATATCCGCTTAAGCCAAAATATGTTTTGGGTAAATCGAACAGGTCAAATTTTACTAAATTACCAAATCCAATTTTATTAATTTTTAGAAATTCAGTAAATGAAAGCGGCGGAAGATAATAATCAAATATTCTTCCAGCAAGGCTTTCTTTTGATTTGCCTTTTAATAAAATACTTTGTGATCCGGTAAGGATAAATTTTATCTTTTTATTGGACAGATCATAATATTTTTTAACGATTGACTGCCAATCTTCGATATATTGGATTTCATCCAGGAATATATAAAGCGTTTCATCCAAATTGTTGATTGTCTTTTGCCGGACTTCGCTCAAATAAACGGCTAAAACGTTGTTCAGAAACTCGGTTGTTTTTATCTGGCTTGAATAATCAAATAGGTAATAGAAGAGGTTAGTTGATTTTATACCGCAGGATAGTAAACCGGCAATTAATTGTTTTACTATTGTGCTTTTCCCAACCCGTCTTAAACCTATAATGTTTAACATTAAAGGATGGTTTAAATTTTTTTCTAAATGGGAAAATATATCCCGTTTTGGCCAATCCTTTTCAGGAATTACATAATCATTATTTATCCACCATGGATTTTTTAATTGAAGATCTTTAATTGACATCATTTTATAATTTTAATCAATACATGCTATACTTAAATTACAATTTAGACATAGTATACTATATCTAAATATAATGTCAAGAAAAATGTAGTTCCGGTTTCTAATTTCTTTTGTCTTTTTCTTAATTTCTTGATTTATTTTTTTTAGTTTTTATTAATTCTGCTTTCGAGATTTGACCCTCATTCTTCCCCCTTAATTTGATTCATAAAAATGTCCATAAACCCATAACGATCTGTCTATATTACGTGGAATATTTTGTACTCCAAAAATATTTTTTATTTTATCTACGTATTTTTCGCAATAATCTCGCCAACTGTTTATTTGAGTGTAACAAATAAGTTCGCCAGGCTGTCTGTTTAATAAAATAGCATCAAGTGCGATATGAGCATATTTATCATAAATAGGCCACTTGCCTTGAGTAAAAAAATATAATAAGGCAAGGCAATAAACTAAACCAAATTTATTATTTGCGCCTCTATTTCTGTATAAAAGATCAAATATTTTTTCGGTATTGTTGTTTAGTATTAATTCTTCAAAATTATTTTGGCAATAATGAACAGTCTCTCCTGCGTTTATTAGTCCGTATCGCCCTTGTAGTTGAAAATTTTGATCAAAATTATTTTTATAATTTATAGTTTGCTGGTATTCGCTGATTTGATGGTTAATGGCTCCGATTTTCCAAGCGATTATTAACGGGAGGTCGTTTGACTGTAAATTTCTTTTTAAAATTTTTTCTATTTCATTTTCAACAAATCTACTTCCTTGATTCCTGCGGTTAATTCGTTTGCCGTTAATGGGACCATCTAAATAATAATAAGGTTGAAATAGATTAATCCATTCTTCAGTTTGTGTTATTTCTTGATTGTTAGTTTTATAAAATGCCATAATTTGGATTTTTAAAAACCTTTAAATCTTTCTTTAAATCTTTTATGATTTTATGTCCATCTCTAATATCAGGGGTTGTTTTTTTCAACTTTTGTTACTTCCTGATATACTTTTTCTAAAACTACAAGCTCAGCTAATTTATTTTTTGCTTGTTCTAAGTAATAAGTTGCCGTTTGTCCCTGCTTAGCAGCCTTTTGCATGTATTCACCTTTTTCTTCAATATCATAGCAATTCAATGATGCTAAAACGTAATGCATCTTTTCAGATGTATACATGAAGTAAAGAGAATAGTTATTTTTTATATCTTTTAGTAATTCTTTTGTATTTTCAGGTAAATTGTTTGGAATATTAATCTTTATTGTTTCTTGTTCTGCATATGAAGCATATTCTTTTATCTCAGTAAATGTTTTGATATTTTCTGCGGAGAGATAGGCTGTTTGTGATAAAGGTGTGGCCTTGCCAATATTGTCTCCCATTTCATTTATCTTTTGTAAATCTATTTTGAATTTTCTTATGACTTTTATGATTTCTTCATCTTTAATTGGTTTTTGCGGAATCTCTGTTGAGTTAGCAGGAAGAGATAGAATTTGGTTGTCTCCCATTAATAATCTTGTAAAAATTCCAAGGGCAAATAGTAATAGAAGTAGGCCTTTCCAAGTTTGATACCATTTTTTTGGAGGCAAAGAGGGTAACTCACTTCTGCAAAATTTACAAATTGTAGCATCTTTTTTAACTTTTTCTTTACAGAAAGGGCATATTCTTTTTGCCATTTTATTTCTTCCTTTATTATTTAGCAAATCGTTCTTGAGGGCATTCCATGCTTAGTGTCTCTCAGCCCAGCAGCCAGCACCCTGGCTTCCGCACTCCACGCCGAACAGTATGAATCTGGAACACTCATACTTCACTGAAAGACCGATAGACCTGACGAGGAAGTCTGGTTTTTCGGATGACTGCAACACCATTCCTATTAAGGCGCTCGGAACTGTACGGTACCCTTGTTAGATTCTCAATACACACATCATACCTTTGAATACCATTATTGGCTTTGGTCGTTGGGAAAAGTTTAATCAATTTACCTTCTGCTCGTAATTCTTGATCTTTGCTCAATAATACTACGCCACACCCAGGGGAAAGTTGGCCGAACAAATTCTTAGAGATTGCATAACCGTCACCAACGCCTGAATGAAAGGTTATCTCAAAACTCTTTACGTTTTCTTGTTGCACCCTCCATCTTGGAGCGTTTATGACCAACATCGCCATACTTTCCTATACCTCCTCTCTTGTATCAAGACATAAGCTGTATGCTAACGCACAAACGTATCCTGTCATCAGTTTCCTTATAGCTTTTGACAGGGAAACATCTTTTGTTTTTACCAAAAGATGAAAATGACTTGGGAGCAATGCTCACGCATATATTCCCAAATTACATTTTTCAACCGTTATCTGCAATTTGTTTAGATAGTTCTGATAATCGATTTTATCTTTGAATATTTCTTTCCGCTCAATTCCTCTTGCAATTACATGATGCAAGGTTCCCGAAGCGTCCAATTCTTGATCCTCTCGACATGGCATTTTTAATTTATACTAAATATCTTCCTTTGTCAAGCCAATTTAGAAATGTCCGCTTTTTACCAACTTAGAAATGTCCGTGTATTATTTCAGCAGAAACATCAGCAAAACAATTCCCCCAAGAATTATCCTATAATATCCAAACAATTTAAAATCCCTTTTGCTTATAAAACTCATAAAACCGGCGATTACTATCCATGCAACCAAAAAGGAAACAACAAAACCGACTGAAAGAACTGTAAATTCGGATAAAGAGAGCGCGATGCCGGATTTTAAAAAGGAATAGGCCGATGCCGCCGCCATCGTGGGTATAGCCAAATAGAACGAAAATTCCACAGCAACAATTCGTGAACACCCTAAAAGCATAGCGCCGATTATTGTCGCGGCGGACCTGGATGTTCCTGGGATCATCGCAAAACACTGGATCGTGCCGATAATTAAAGCGGTTTTGCAGTTTAACGCCGCGATTGTTTGAATTTTATCATCCTTTTTTCGATTTTCTAAAAGGATCAGCGCTATTCCACCGATCACAAGCGCGATAGCAACCGTTAATGGATTAAATAATAACTCCTCTATATGCTTTTTCAACAACACGCCGACAAACAAGGCAGGAATTACACCAACAATTGCTTTTTTCCATATATCATATACCTGGTTTTTCTCAACTATATCGCTTTTTTTGAATGGCAGAAGCTTGTTTCTGAAAAACACTACTACTGATAAAATAGCTCCAAATTGTATTACAATATCAAACATTTTGGTAAACTGTTCATCAAAAGAAATAAATTGATTTACAAGAATCAAATGCCCTGTTGAAGAAATAGGCAAAAATTCTGTAACGCCTTCAACTATTCCTAAAATAATTGCCTTAAGGATATCATTCATACAGTGCACATTTTACCTCTTTTTACCCCAAGATTCTATTCATTTTTGGGGAATCGTCATAATTTGTTGCAATTCTGTCCAGATTATGTATAATTAAATCATGAAATTTGAATGGGACAATAATAAAAGTGTTTCAAATAAAAAAAAACATGGGATTGATTTTGAAACTGCTGAAAATTTATGGCAAGATATCAATCGAGTTGAGATCGCCACCTCATATTCAGAAGAAAGTAGGTGGATTATAATAGGAAAAGTTAACGATAAGCCATGGACAGCAATTTATACTATTAGAAAAAATAGTGTCCGCATAATTTCAGTAAGACGAAGCAGAGAAAAGGAGGTAAAATTATATGAAGAGAAATTTAGCTAAAAATACAATTGAATTTGATAAACGTTTTGATTCAGGAGAGGATATCCACGATCTTATAGATATCACAAAGGCAAAAATTGTTCATCATGGAAAAAAAGTGCGTATAACATTAGATGTTGCAGAATCACTGGTTAAAGAAATTGACTCTATCCGCAAAAAAATAGGTGTTGACCGTGGCGCATTGATTAAGGTTTGGATGCATGAAAAAATTAACCAAGAAAAATTTGGGATATAATTGAATAAAAATGGAAAATAAAAACATTCGTGTCAGATTCGCCCCAAGCCCAACAGGGCATCTTCACTTAGGTGGAGTGCGCACAGCCCTTTTCAACTGGCTTTTTGCCAGACATACCGGAGGAAAATTTATACTGCGGATTGAAGATACCGATATCGCCCGTTCTTCCGAGGAATCAAGCAGGGAAATTATTGACGCACTGCATTTTTTAGGGTTGGATTGGGATGAAGGCCCTTATTTCCAATTTGAGCGGAAAGATATTTATGCAAAGTTTATTGAACAATTGCTTCATGAAGAAAAGGCTTACCATTGTTTTTGTAAACCCGAAGAACTGCAAGCTCGAAGAGAAGAGGCTCAAAAAAACAGGAAGCCTTTTGTTTATGACCGCAGATGCCTTTCACTAAGCAAAAATGAAAAGGAAGAATTTCTTAAAAAGGGCAACCAGCCGGCAATAAGACTCAAAATCCCTAAAGGAGAAACTTCTTTTACAGATATTATTCGCGGAGAAATCAAATTTAAAAACGAGGACTTAGATGATTTTATTATCCTGAAATCCAATGGCCGGATTCCAACTTATAATTTTGCGGTTGTTATCGATGATATCACAATGGAAATTACTCATGTCCTTCGAGGAGATGATCACATTTCGAATACCCCGCGCCAAATTCTTTTGTACGAGGCATTAAATGCTCCTCTTCCTCAGTTTGGCCATTTTTCAATGATTTTAGGTTCAGACCATACCCGTTTATCCAAACGGCATGGCGCGACATCCGTCGATGAATACGCGGAAAAAGGATATTTGCCGGATGCTTTGGTAAATTTTCTTGCAAGACTGGGCTGGTCTTATGATGAAAAACAGGAAATTTTTTCACGGCAAGAATTAATCGAAAAATTTTCATTGGAACGCATTGGCAAAAACTCCGCGGTTTTTAACACTGGAAAGCTCATCTGGTTAAATAGTGAATACATTAAGAATACGCCGATAATTGAACGGACAGAATTAGTCATACCATTCTTACAGAAAGCAGGCTTGTTAACTAAAAGTGTGGAAGGAACAAAGTTCCTTCAAAAAATTGTAGAAATTGTCGGAGACAGACTGAAAATTTTAAGTGATATTGTTACTTATACCGATTTCTTTTTCAAAGAAAAAATTGAATATTCTGAAGATATTTTGAAGACTCTGGAAAAATTCAAAAACGGGATGATGCTTATCTCTGGAATAAAAGACGCGCTTTTACGTCTTGAACCTTTCAATCTTGAAACTATTGAAAAAACTATCAGGGATATATCCGAAAAAAATAATATCAAACCCAAAGAAACCATCCAGACATTAAGAATTATCCTCACAGGCAAAACCGTTACTCCCGGACTTTTTGAGATTATATTCCTTTTGGGAAAAGAAATTACAAAAAAAAGGATTGAAAACTTTCTAAATGATTACTATCGGAATTGACATAGGCTCAAACACCAGCAAGGGAATTATTTTAAGAGACGACGAAGTTGTCGCGCAAACTATTTTCCATACCGCCTTAAAAGGAACCAACCGAGGGGAACTCGTTTTGCAAAAGCTCTTTGAGCTTTCTTCTTTTGGGAAAAAAGATATCGGCTATATTGTTGTCACCGGTTACGGCCGGGTAAACGCGCCTTTTGCCGATAAAACAGTAACTGAAATCACCTGCCACGCGAAAGGGATGTCCCGCCTTTTACCATCAGTTCGGACAATAATTGATATCGGCGGGCAGGATTGTAAAATAATAACTCTGGATGAAAATGGAATTGTTCTGGATTTCAATATGAATGACCGGTGTTCCGCGGGCACGGGGAAATTTTTTGAGGTTATCGCTCATTCGCTGGATTTAAAACTGCGCGACATGGCCAAGCTTTATTCTCAATCGCAATCTCCATGTTCAGTAAATTCAACCTGCACAGTCTTTGCCGAAACAGAAATTATTTCACTGCTTTCTGAAAAACACAAAAAGAAAGATATCGTTGCAGGGTTAATTCAGACCATCGCAAAACGAGTAGCTAATATGGCAAAAGGCCTGAGAATCAAACAGGAGATTGCTTTTACAGGCGGTGTGGCGAAAAATAAAGCGATGCGAATGGCGCTGGAAAAAGAATTAGACAGCAAATTTGCCGAATTTGATTTTGATCCGCAATTAGTGGGAGCACTCGGCGCGGCGCTGATTGCAACATCAAAACTCTAAACCCTAAACTCGAAATCCTAAATAAACTCAAAACCCGAAACTCAAAACAATAAAATACAATATGGGTTTTGTTTTGTGTTTTGAGTTTGTTTAGAGTTTAGGATTTAGTGTTTGAAGGTTGCGTTAATAATCCACCGTTATTATCTTCGTCGGTTCAATACAATTAAAATTAGTCGCATTTGCACTTGCATACGAACCCATATTCGGAAATATTAAAATATCGCCGATATCCAACTCCGGAAGCAATATATTTTTATATACTATATCAAAAGAATCACAAGTGGGTCCGGCTATTACACATGGTGTAGGTTCACCTGATTTTTCACACAGGATTTTATAATCACAGGCGTCAAAAACTTTGCCTGAAAAGGTTGAATATAACCCATCATCGATATAATACCAGCAAACACCATTCCTTTTTGACTTTCCAACCACACTAACAACAAGTGTCATACTGGCTGCGGAAATAAACCTGCCGGGCTCGGCAATAAAACGGAAATTCTGAAAGTTTTTTTCCAAATAGCTCTTTATAATGTTACAGGAATAATCAACAGGCATAACATTTTTAGTATAACTTACAGGAAAACCGCCGCCGATATCCAGTATTTCAAAATCAATTCCCTCAAGCGCGGCCAGTTTAAATATATCCTTGCAATATTCTAACGCCTCAACATATTTGTAGGCATTCATATTCTGCGAACCCACATGGAAACTAATTCCTTTTACTGAAATTCCTTCATTATGGGCTTTTTTAATTAAATCTAAAGCATCTTTCGGCTCAGCACCAAATTTTAATGATAAATCCACAGGACAATCGGGATTTGATATTGAAATTCTTACCAATACGTCCAAATCTTTTTTAAACTTTTTAAGCTTGGCAATTTCATATTCATTATCAATAATGAATAATTTCACTCCATAATCAAGCGCGTACTTAATATCTTCTTTCTTTTTTATTGGATGCGTGTAAATACATTTTGACGCAGGGACACCGAGTTTTTTAAGAATTTTTATCTCGCCGGCGGATGCCAAATCAAAAAACCCATCAATTTCTTTAACGGCCTTTAGAAGCTCAACATTCGGATTTGATTTAACCGCATAGTAGAAATCAACCGAAGGCAAATACTTTTTAAGAGTGCGATAATTTTCTTTAACTTGATTTTTAGAAAGCAGTAAAACAGGCGATCCGAATTTTTTAATATAGGTTTTTGCTTTTTTGAACGAAATCATTTGCTTAGGGGGATTCAATAATTTTAAGATGAGAACGTAAATTACAATCGATTGCTTCAGAAAACTCGTGTTTTTTATCTGTAAGTATCGGCGCCTTTTGTTTTCTTATATCTCCGATAAATGGGAACTCTGCCTGCATTGATTCGTGGATTTCTCCCGAATACACATGAAGTTTTCCTAAACCCCGCTTTTTCATGACATCCGATATTTTATTACGTTTCAGTTTTGACGTGTCGACTGCGTCAGAACATACACTGATTGACCATAGTACGGCATACATCTGAATATATAAATAAAAAATATTCACATTTTTGAATACACTCTTTAAGGTTCTGACAACAGAATTAAAAACCTGAGGCCTTGAGATAGGAGACTCAGTGTGCATTGTCAAAATGCTATTTTTGTTTTTAAACGCCTTTTTGACATATTGAAAAAAGTCTTTTGTATAAAGCATTACTGAAGGTCCAAACGGATCTGTCATATCCATTATGACAACATCAAATTTGTCTTTTGCGGTCTCTAAATATACCCTTCCATCGCCTACTATAACCTTTACTCTCTTATCGTTAAAACTATTTTTATTGACACCCGCCAAATATTTTTTGGAAAATTCTATGACCTCGCCATCAAGCTCCACCATTACAACTTTTTTAACAGTATTATGTTTCAAGACTTCCCTTAGAATACCTCCATCCCCCGCGCCTATGATTAAAATATCTTTTGGGAAAGGGTGGGAACACAAGGCAGGATGAACCATCGGTTCATGATACAAGTACTCATTTTTCTCGCCGACCTGAGTAACATTATCAAGCAGTAAAACATTCCCAAACTCAGGCGTTTCAACCAGCTCTATTCTTTGAAACTTTGTTTTTCTCGCAACTAACGTCTTTTGTACCTTATAAAAATACCCGAAATTCGGATTAAGCTTTTCTATTATATATTTTTCTGTTCTATCAGACATTAACTCCCGATTCCATTAACTCATCAACCACTATCTCCGGTTTATGGCGCAACACCTTTACCCCTTCAATTTTTCCGCGGTTCATCTCCGTTGTGGTAGAATGATCCGATTCCAATTTTTCTTTTAAGAATTCAAACGCCTTCCACGGATCAACAGTTTCCCCGCAAGTAAACAAATCAACAGCCGCATAACCATACTCCGGCCATGTATGAATTGCCAAGTGCGATTCGGCAATAACCACTACTCCACTGACCCCATGCGGATTGAAAAGATGAAAAACATTGTCAACAATAGTAGCCCCGCTTCGAACAGCAGCCCCATCCATAAATCTTTTGATTAATTCCAAATCATTTAAGATTTTACGGTCACATCCAAAGTATTCGACTAGAATATGACGTCCTAATGCTTTCATTCTTTCACCCTCCTTTCCTTTCATTTTTAAAACATGGGCGGCGATGAAACCCATAAAACAACAGCTATCCTGCGTCCTACATTTTGCAGATAATGAACTGTATTAGCTGTAAAATAAAAACAATCTTCTTCTGTAACGTAAAAAAACTTTGCGCCTAAACGAACCGCAATTTTTCCTTCAACTACATATCCAAACTCTTCCCCTTCATGCGAATCCTCGCGGGGTGTCTTTTCTCCCTGAGACAGAATAACCAACGCCGGCTCCATCTCTCTATTTTGGGCCGCAGGAACTAAAAGTTCAAACTTTTTAACCCCGCGTTTTTCAACCTTTACCCTGTCTTCTTTTCCAAAAACAACTTTTTCCTGAAATGCCTCACGGAAAAAATCAACAGGCGACTCATCTAACGCCGCCAAAATCTGAATCAGACTGTCAACCGACAAAGAAGTCAAATCATGCTCAACCTGGGAAATAAAACCTTTTGTTAAATTTGCCCTTAAGGCCAATTCTTCCTGTGTCAAACCGCTTGCCTGCCGCAATTCTTTAATTCTTTTCCCGATTTTCACCCAGCCCCTCGCCTCTTGCCATATTCGCCAAACAATAAACTCATTTTTTACTCCAACCCTTCTTATTTTTCCCAGTTTTATTTCTACGATGGGCTGGGTTCACCCCGCCCATCACATACACACAAAGCACTTTTTAGCCTAACCATCTAATCAAGATGGGCTGGGTTCATCAAATTTCCAAAGACTGTTATACAAAACAAAAAGTTTAGTAAACTAAACCTCAAAAAACATTATATAATGGTTATTTTATTTGTCAAGTTTTTTTTCAGTGTTTTTTATTCCCATTCTTCCTCATCTTCATCTAAATTTTCCTTAATGGATTCATCCCCACCATACATACAATCATCATAATTCTCACATTTTGGGCAGCATTCATCCGACTGCGGACAACGCTCATATTTGGAACAAGTATCACAACACTCCATGCTTCCATTCCTCCTTATATTGGTTAACCGGTTCACTCCTCCAACAAAGCCTTAACAAAATCCTTTGATGAAAAATCTTCCAAATCTTCTATACCTTCTCCCAAACCAATTAATTTCACGGGAACTCCAAGATTTTCTTTAATAGACACCACGATTCCTCCCTTAGCCGTCCCGTCCAATTTGGTAAGCGCTATACCTGTAACACCTATTGCCTCCTTAAACAACTTTGCCTGCTGAATACCATTTTGACCGCAGGCAGCATCCATAACCAAAAGAATTTCCTGCGCAATATCAGGCATTACTTTATCTATAGTTCGTTTTATCTTTTTCAATTCCTCCATCAAATTTGACTTTGTATGCAGCCGCCCTGCCGTATCTATTATAAGCACCTGATACTCTTTTTCCAAAAGCAATTTTCCCGCGTCATAAACCAACGCGGAAGGGTCCGTCCCCTGCCGGCCTTTAATGATATCCACACCCGCTTTCACTTGCCATATCTCCAATTGTTCTGCTGCAGCGGCGCGAAACGTATCACACGCAGCAACCAACACTTTTTTATTTTCCTTATGGAACCTGGAAGCTAATTTCCCAACAGTAGAAGTTTTTCCGCTGCCGTTAACACCAATCATTAAAATCACTAAGGGAAACGTTTTGCTTACAGAAGCATTCTCGCCGTCAATTATGCCTAAAATTCTTTTTTCAATAACTTCTTTTATTTTATGAACCTTGTTTTCACCCTGCCTAAAATTTGTATATTTAAGATCCATTACAATCCGGTCGCTGATATGCACTCCAAGATCAGCCCGCACTAAAATTTCTTCAAGTTCGTTCAATAAATCTTGTGAAATACTTTCTTTGCCTGTAATTAATCTCTCTAACGGGCATAAAATCAATTGGCGGGATTTAAAAAGCCTCTGTTTCCAACGCGCTAGTTTCGACGGTGGTTTCGGCGGCAGTCTCGGCGGTAATCCCTGCGGCAGTTTCGATATTTCCTTTTGCATATTCTTCCCTCTTAAACGATACGGAAACAACCTTTGAAATCCCGGGCTCTCCCATTGTGACTCCGTATAAACAATCAGCCATTTCCATTGTCCTTTTATTATGCGTAATTACAATAAACTGGGTATTTTGTGAAAATTCCTTGATTACTTCAGTAAATCGCCTTATATTCGGATCATCCAATGGGGCATCTACCTCATCCAAAATTAAAAACGGGCTGGGCTTAACCATAAAAATGGAAGGCAAAAGCCCAATAGCGGTTAGCGCCCGCTCTCCGCCGGAAAGCAGTTGAATACTTTCTGGTTTCTTCCCGGGCGGCTGCGCGATTATTTCAATATCAGAGTCCAGAATATCATCCCCCGTTAAAACTATATCCGCGCGCCCGCCTTTAAAAAATTTCCCAAACACCTGGGCAAAATTTTCTTTGATCTTATCAAAAGTTGATTTAAATCTTTCAATACTTTCTTTGTTAATTTTTGAAATAGTGTCGTTTAAATTACTCTTTGCGTCTTCCAAATCCTTCTGTTGGCTGGATAAAAAATTGAATCTCTCTTCAATCTCCTTATATTCCTCCAACGCCATCATATTAACCAATCCCATCTGATCCATCTCGGCACGCAAAAACTCAATACGAGATTTTATCTCTTCCGGATTTTCTAATTCCTCTCTGGGAGGACAGGAACATTTATAAACATCCTGCATTTTCTGCCGCAAATTATCTTCCTGGACACGAAACTCCGCCTCTTTAACCTGCAAGCCCGCGATATTTTCCTCAAGCATTTTAAGCTTATGCCTTTCTTCTTTAACCTTATCCCCAATCTGTTTCGCGCCCAGCCTCAATTCCTTTCCCTTTTTTTCTATACCCTCTCTGTCAAAACTTTCCTTGTCATTTTCATTCTTCACACACTCCAAATTTTTCCTCTTTTCTTCGGAACACATTGTCTCTTCCTGTCTTGTCTTTTTTATTAGAGCAATTTCGTCCATCTTTGTTAAGATTTTCTCTTTACTGGAGGAAATAATATCATTCAACCGTTTTTCTAAGTCAAGACAAGCCGTTTTTCTCTCCTTAACAGAAATAAAAGCAACCTTTTTCTCCATACCAAAAGCCGTTAAATGATCCCTTTTCTGCTCCAAAACTTTATATTGATTTCTAACTTCTTCAAGCTCAAAAGATTTTTTCTCTTTTTCTCCCAACAGCTTTTCTATATCAAGATTTATGTTCTCAAACTTTTGTTCTATTAACACTAACCTGTCTTCTATATTTTTCAAACTTATCCCGCGGTCGTCGTTTTCTTTTTTAAACTGGCCGGATTCTAATTCTAATTTCATTACCAGTCTTTCATTTTCTATAAAATTATATTCCTTTGCCTTAATTTCGTCATTTAATTCATTTATCAGCGACTGGACATGAAGCTGTCTTTTTTCCACATCCTCTTTCGCATGGATCTCAGTTTCTAAATGTTTTCTCAATGCGCCAATTTTTTCTTTAAGAATATAAATATTTTTCTCTCTGCCGATAATACTTACGGATCCCGCCGAATCTTTACCGCCTGAGATTAATTCACGGGAAAAGAATTTCCCATCTTTGGTCACAACTTTAACTTCAGGCGGAAGCTTTTCCAACACGTCCTTTGATATATCCGAGTCCATAACAAAAACACCTTTCAGCAAAAAAGAAACTATCGGCTTCAAATTTTCATCAACCTCCACTAAGTCCAGCAAAGGCCTCGCGCCGTTTGGTTTATCGTTTGGAATCGGAAGGCCGAACGGCAAGTTTTTTAAATTATCTAAATTCAGGAAACCCACTTTCCCTTTATCTTCACTATATAAGTAATTTATACATTCATCTATTTTATCAGCAGTTTCAATCAAAAAATAATTGATCCCCGCCCCCAACGCCGATTCTAAAGCCATTTTATATTCTTCCGAGATATTTATTTTGCTGACTAACGGAGCGAAAACTCCGTTTCTTTTTATTTTCCCGTCTTTTTCCGCTTGCATTAATTCCTTAACCCCGCGGCTGTATCCAATCGCTTCCTTTTCAAGCTGCTCTAACATTTTAGCTTTATAATCAAGTTCCGCGACTTCGTTATAAATCCCATTAATGGAGGGCATCACGACCTGCAGTAATTCCTGTTTTTCTATTAATTCCCGCCTTAATCCATCCATTTTTCCCTGCCGGGATTCTATTTCACTTCTCAACACCTCTAAACCGCCTCTTTTTTCATCCATACTCTTTTGAAGGTTTTCAACCCTTTCTTCAGTCTCTTTTATCAAATTTATCAGGCTGTCTTTTGCGGCTGTAATTTCCTGCTGTTCTTTTCCCAAATCCTGTTTAAGTTTATTCTTTTCCCAAAGCTTCGCCCCAACAGTATCAAGATTGTTTTCTTTTTCAGTCAAAAGAAGCCCTGCTTCTGTGCTTTTAACCGCGATATCTTCTCCCTCTTTCTCCAAAAGGTTCATTTCCTCTGTCTGCGCAATTATTGAATTATCTAACGTTGAAATTTCGTTTTGTTTTCCGACTAAATCCCTTTCCAATTCTTTTACCTTAAGTTCATCCTCTTCAATTTCTTTTATCAGTATTCCTTCCCTGAAATCTTTTCCTTTCAGCCTTTCTTCCATTTCCGCTATTTCTTTCGTTAAACTTTCGACTTTCTCAAAGAAATTTTTCCGCGATTCATGGATAAAACTTAATTTATCCTCTAACTGCATAGCCCCTAAATCCAGTGTTTCAATCTCCGCCTCATATTTTGAAATACGGGTAAACACTCCCTCGCGCTCATCCTGCATACCGGTTAAATCCTGTTTGTACTTGCGCCGTTTTTCATCTAAATCATAGAAATAAAAACTGTCTAACTTCAGTTCCAGCCCTTGGCGTTCATCATGAAATTTTTTATAACGTTCCGCCCGGCCGGCCTGTCTTTTAAGTGAATTCATCTGCCGCTTCACCTCAGCCACAATATCATATATGCGAAGCAAATTCTGCTCAGTCGTTTCAAGCTTGCGAAGCGTTTCTCTTTTTCTCGCTTTATACTTAGTAATACCCGCGGCCTCTTCAAAAAGACTCCGGCGCAGCGCGGGATTATTACTTAATATTAAATCTGTCTGGGATTGTTCAATAATTGAATACGCGTCCGCGCCCAATCCCGTATCCATAAACAATTCCTGGATATCTTTCAGCCTGCACGCGTTTCGATTTAACAAATACTCACTTTCCCCCGACCGGAACAACCTGCGCGTAATAGTTACTTCGCTGTATTCCGTCGGCAAAATTCCTTCGGTATCCAAAAGTGTAAGTGAAACATCCGCCATCCCTTTTGGTTTTCTATTGGATCCTCCATTAAAAATAAGGTCAGTCATCTCCCTGCCGCGAAGCATTTTTGAACTCTGCTCGCCTAAAACCCAGCGGATAGAATCCAAAATATTTGTCTTCCCGCATCCATTTGGACCTACAACAACAGTAGCGCCTTTATCAAATTTTAATTCCACCAAATCCGGAAAAGATTTGAACCCGCAAATTTCTAATTTTTTGAATAACACTCGAATCTCCTAGTATAAACTTGACATTATGCCTTTGAGCCAAAATTCTTCGCGAAGTTATCTATCCGCGCTTTCACATTTCCATCTAAAACTTTAAAATAAACGCCTATTCCATAGACAGGGACTTTTCTTAATCCTACCACATATTGGTGATCTTCATCCACCCGGCATACCCTGCCAAAACAGTGAACCGATTCATTAACAAATGGCAATGCAATATTTAACTCTAATTCCGTATTTATAGGTATTTTCTCATTATAGTTTAAAAGAGTCCCGGTTGAACTTAAATTTTTTATTGTAGCTATGTTCCACTTAGCGGAAGCATCAAGGTATGATTCGCCCCTGCAAACACGAAATCTTGCAGTGAACGATTTGTGAATCCTCTGAGCTCTTGTTTTTTGTAAAGATAAAGAGTCCATATACTCTCCTCCTATGTTAAAATTTATCGGTTGCCGGATAATTAGCAACAGGATAACATATTTCTTTGTATTTTATAACTTTTTTATCCAATTGTCGATGGAATAAAAATAGAAGATTACCCAAACACTTTAGACAATCCCGACCATATATACATTATAAACCATACTTGCTTATAACCTCGATATGGCTTGTTTGCGGGAACATATCGATCGGCTGAATCTTTTCTAGTTTATATCCAAAATCTTTAAGAATCACAATGTCCCTTGCCAATGTGGAAGGATTGCAAGAGACATAGATGATTTTTTTGATTTTATGACGGCCTATCAATTTTAAAATTTCCGGATGGCATCCTATCCTCGGCGGATCAAGTATGATTGTATCCGGTATAATTTCCTTTATTAATTTCGGTAATTTTTTTTCCGCCTTTCCCTGTATAGATATAAAATTATTTATTCCATTCATTGATGCGTTTAGCGGCGCAATCCCGCTTGCCTCGCGCCCTTCTTCAAATCCATAAACCTTAGCCGCCTTTTCCGCAAGAAAAACCGAAAAAAATCCCACGCCTGAAAAACAGTCAAAAAGAACTTCGTCCTTTTCCGGTTTTACAAAATCGATAACGGTTTCTGCCATTTTCCCGAGTAAAAATCTATTTGTCTGAAAAAAAGAATTTATTGGAACGGAAAATTTTTTACCTAAAACCTCGTAAGAAAGAATTTGACTTTTGTCCTTGCGCGCTCCCAATAAACAATTACTTACATCAATCAGGGTTTTATTATCATACGCGTAAAAACCAACCGCGCCGCCAAGGGAATGAAATTTCAAAATCCGCCGGTAATCGTATATCTTTGGGGACGGAATAACTGCTTCAGGCGATATGTCGAGCTTTGCAATGTGTTTAAGTATCTCTGCAGTTTGTTTTCTTTTTAGCTCGAGCTGGTGGTTATACTCGATATGTTGATACTGACAGCCCGCGCAGTTGGAAAAATATGGACATGGCGGAATAATTCTGAATGCGGATTTTTCCAGTATTTTTATCAATTTTGCCCGAAAAAAGTTTTTCTTTACCTCAACAATTTCAGCATCCACGGTTTCACCATCAATAACATTTCTGATAAATATTACCTGGTTGTTTACCCGAGCTACACC
>JBDROR010000021.1:0-13132 GCA_043809805.1 bacterium | reverse complement strand
CCGTATCCTGTTTTTGTGCAGTGGTATCCTGTGAATGGGCAGAAGAACAAAAGATTATTAATCCTGCCAAAATTAAAATTTTATTTAATCTATGCATATTTTGTTATACCCCCAAATGTGTTAATTAGTTTCTTTGAGTGTATCAATATTCATCATATTTGGTCAAGACTAATTTTTATTAGATTCCTAAGCGAATCCATGTATTCGCCCGCTTGTTGTCATTCCGAGCGGAGCGAGGAATCTGAATATAAGATTTCTCCCTTCGGTCGAAATGACAGTTGTGCGGTCGAAATGACAGTTATGTGATATAATATTTAGTGGAATGAACCCAGCCCTTCCTGGATAAAAAGGAAGGATTGGGTAAAATTAGTTAGTTTGAACATTAACGAAAAAAGGAAGAGCTGGGTGAAAAAAATAATATTCATTTTATTCTTCTTGCTTATTTGTTCCGGCATACGGGCAGAAAAAAATAAAGAAGTTGAGATAGAATGCGCCCTGTGCCATATTGAACGATTGACAAAAGATAATTCTCTAATCAAAAACCAAGACACAATATCTGCCGATTTAAAGATGTGTTATACCTGCCATGATGGTTCAATAAGGGATTCAAGAAATTCCATAACCGCTAAAGGCCATACAATCGCGCAATCATCTGAAGGAGAAAAAATTTATTGCGGGACATGCCACCGTCCTCATGAAGTATCAAAAAAGAAAAGCGAGGAACCCGGGTTTTTCCGTACTCCGCTTGAATCTCTTTGTCAAAGTTGTCATACAAATGAAACAGATAAAATTGCGATAAATCATATCGGCCCTGATGCGAAAGGATGCCCTACGTGCCATACCATCCATAACGCGCCTGAAACCACAAAGGCGGCATCCCGGCCGATTTTATGCTTAACCTGTCATCCCGATAAAGATAAACTAAAGGACACCCCTCATAATCTATCGGGGAAAACCACGGAGAAATCCGGCATCTGCGGGTCGTGTCATTTAGTGCATAACGGCAATACTTTTATGCTTTGGGCAAACCCATTGGACCCGAAAAAAGAAAAAAATATTACGCTTCTCTGCCTTACCTGCCATGATGATAACAAACGCGCCTCCACAAAACAAATCGGAGATATATATCATCCACTGGAGATAGACCTTATATTTACTCCTCAAATAAAAAAAAGGCTGACCTTATCGGGGGAGAATACACTTACCTGTATTACCTGTCATGATCCTCATTTTGACAAAAAAAAATTTCTAAGGATGGAAAAGGTTGAACTTTGCGCAGAATGCCATCCAACGGAAAAGGCGGTAATCGGCACAAAACACGACCTTTCCGGAAACCAAACTAAGGAAACAGGAGCTTGCGACGGTTGTCATCTTGTTCATAACGCGTCCGACATAAAGCTTTGGGCAAGAACAATAACGCCAAAAGATGATCTTATTTCATCCCTATGTTATAGCTGCCATAATGAAAATGATATCGCAAAAAACAAACTTATCGGTAATTATTACCACCCTTTAAATGTCCCGATTTTAAACCTTAACCTAACTTCAACCTTACCTCTATATACAAAAAACGGAATAAAACTTGTCAGCGGCAATATTACTTGTTCAACCTGCCATAATGTCCACCAATGGAACCCATTAAGCCGCGAGGCAGACCGAACCAGTACAGAAGAGGGAACCGGCAGAAATAGTTTTTTAAGAAAACCTTCAAGTATGTCCAGTGAACTTTGTTCCGACTGTCATAAAAAAGAAGGTTTTGTCGCAAAGTCTAACCATGATATGACATTAATCGTCCCATATTCGGTAAATATACAAAATAATAAGATAGAGGCCTCCGGAATCTGCAGCGCGTGCCATCTTGTGCATAACGCGGTTGATTCAACAAAATGGGCAAAAGAACTGCCAAAAGAGGGGATATTAAAAGACAATTTATGCGTAAGCTGCCATAATAAAGACGGTATGGCAAAGAATTCTGTAATAGGACCAAATTCCCATCCTGTAAACAAACCTGTGGCTGATAATATATCCATTCAGCTGCCATTATATAACTCAGATGGAATTATCAGCCGAAACGGAATAATTGCCTGTTTAACCTGCCACGAACCGCATTTATGGGATCCTGAATATTTTATAAAAATGGAGATGGAAAAAACATCGCGGCAAGAAAATCAGGCGGCAGAAACGGAAAAATTCACGGATGAGCAGGTGGATTCCTCCCATATCGGCGAAGTGGCTCTTGTCCAGGGAGAATATATTTTCATAGACCCCGAAGAAAATTCCGCCATTGAAATTGGGAAGGTATTTGCGATTATCGACGACGAAAATGTCATAATATCAAAAGCAATAGTGGAAAAATATAATCCCTACGCCAAAACCTTTAAGGTGTTTGCAAAAATATTGTCCCTCGAAAATGCCTCTGATATCCAGCAGGGCGACTATGTTATCGACGACAGCATATTTGCAAAAACAAAGATCGTTAAAGGCACCGGAGAGAACAGTTTCTTAAGAATTCCAAACAACAACTCTCTTTTGTGCACAGAATGCCATCTAAAGAAAAAACCAATAATAGGAACAAAACACGATTTATCCACTCAGGCTCCGGCCGAGCAAAATATTCAAAGTAATAATGTTCTGGAATCCGGATTATGCTCAGGATGCCACCTTGCCCACAATGGCACGAACGTGTTTCTATCGGCAAAATTATTAATTAAAGCGTTTAACCCTGACCCTTCTTCCGGAATCTGCTGGACCTGCCATGTAAAGGAGGGAATTGCTTCTAATAAACCAATAAGGTACGAATGGCATCACAAAAATGATTTTATGCCGTTGGATAAACCGTCAATCAAAAAACCCATAAGTCCATTGCCTTTTTTTGGTAATAACGGGAATGTAAAATTTGATTCCGGAACAATAAGCTGCGGAACATGCCATAATGTTCATCAATGGGATCCGCAAAACATAGAAATTATAAGCCAGGGAGAAGGTGACGCGCAAAACAGTTTTTTAAGAATAAAAAATACCGCCAATCAACTTTGTAACGAGTGCCACACGTCCCCTGTCCAAAAAATTATGACCTTATCTTCCTTTGCGGCAGAAGTCGACAATGAGGAAATAGCCGATTTCTTTTCGGACGATATTCCTATAACTGTTGATATTTCATCTTTACACCATAATCAAATAGTAAACACACCCGAACAAACCATAGAGGGTGAAATCTCTGATACGACAATCACAACAGCAACACTAATTGTTAACGGAGAATCTTTCTCTCTGGAAGTAGAAGAAGGCGTATTCACAAATGAAATAAAATTAAAAGAAGGCAAAAATACTTTAAAAATAACCGTAACCAGTCAAAAGGGCAAGATCGCGGCATCTCCCCTGCTCAATATAACCTTAGACAGCGTTCCTTTAAATATTGCATCTTATACCTACCCTAAACCGGTAAAAATAAGCAATGAATTTAAATTAAAAATAATCTTTAACAAAACTATTGATACAAATTACCCGCCTGTGATAATTTTAATAGGAGACGGTTACGCGTGCCCCTTTGTGGGAAAAGGCGGCGAAATAAAAACTACTTATCAAACTAATGACACCTATATAACCCATGACATAGTGCTGGATGAAAACATGGCTGGGGAAATCACCATTGTGGTAAGCGATGCCCGTGATCCGGCTGGAAATACAATAGAAAAAACGGCTGAAGAAACTTTTATCCTTAAACCTGAAAAAGGGTTCAACCTGGATAAACCGGACAGCATAATTATTGAAGAAGGGACTACCGTTTTTTCTCCGCAGATAAATGTAAAATTCAATATCACAGACGCGAAAGAAATGATGATTACTGAAGATGTCACGTTTAAAAACGTTCAATGGCAAACTTTTAGTCCTTCAAAAACTTTTCCGCTTTCTAATTATGAAGGAGAAAAAACCATATATTTTAAATTCAAAGATCCGTCCGGCAATATTTCTGTTCCAGTTACTAAAACATGCAGCTTCATTTTACCGTATGGGAAACAAAATATTCCCCGCTTAATCGATAGCAATTTAACTCTAACCCAGGGAAACAGCCCATATTATTTGCGTGGAGAAATCACAGTGGGGCGCGGGGTTGTTCTAACCATCCAGCCAGGTGTCCGGTTATTATTTTCGGAGGTAAAAAAACAGATAGTTAGAAACGGGGAAAAAACAATGGGAATAGAAAAACCCGTGTTAATCGTTGAAGGCAAATTAATTGCCAGGGGAGAGAAAGACAAAGAAATAGAATTTAATATCCAGTCGGCATCTCCCAAACAAGGAGATTGGGAAGGAATAATTATTAAAGGAGCGCAAGACAATATTTTTGAATTCTGTAGAATTAACTTTGCCAATACCGGCATAAAATTGGATAAATCTAAAGCTGTTATAAAAAATTCCATTCTTTCAAAAAATATTATTGCCGTTGCCGCCACCAACAATTCTTTACTGGAAATCGCATCTTCAAAAATTGACAACAATAAAGGCGAAGGAATCTTATTGGCAAAATCTAACGGGAACATTTACAAAAATGAAATAGTCGAGAACAAGCTTGGAATATTCTGCGATGATATTTCTAATCCATCCATTATGAATAATTATATTATGCGGAATGAAATCGGCATCCTCTGCCATGGCGGCTCATCTCCGCAAATAGCGAATAATACCATTATGGAAAACACCGACATAGGGCTTAAAACGAGTTTCTTCTCCTCACCGGCCATAGTCGGAAATCTGATTGCTAAAAATAAAAACGAAGCTATCTATGTTGTTGAATCTTCTCCGCTAATTTATAAAAATTTGATACGAGATAACAAAATCGGCATTTCATGCGAAAAATTCAGTCGAAAATTTTTGGTTCAAAATAATAGCATATTTAATAACAAAGAGTTTAGTTTTCACTTAAAAAATTTTGAAGCCGATTTAGATGTAGGTAACAACTGGTGGGGAACCGATAAGTTAAATTCTATCGAATTCCATTTTTATGACAAAAATAGCGATGAAATGCTGGGACAATTAATATATCAGCCAATACTCTTTGCCCCCATTCTCTCTGAATCTGAAGGCGCGTTGGCACTAACAGATACCATAAAACCAAAAATAGAGAATGTGGTACTGCCTCAAACGTTGAGAATAACTCCTAATTTCCGAATTAAAATAGAATTAAATGAATCAATAAACCCTTATATTGAACCGAAGATTTATATTAAAAATTTAAGCGGAGGGAACAACCCCTTAATACTAAATAACAATTGGATATTTTTAGACGGAAAATATTCAAATAGCGTAGTCTTAACGCCGGATATATTCTTGGACAAGACTATGTCCGGGAAAAATGAGGTGTCTATTGAAAATATTCAGGACTTATCCGGGAATATCATTGATAGCGCAAAAATAGGCGTTTTTAAATTAGATACAAATATAGAAATAAGCGTCACCAATAAAAAAGAAATAAATATTATTTTTAATAATCCTCAGGACTCACAAATTCAAGTGAGTGAAAATGCTTCTTTCGATGGCGCTGAATGGATAAACTACACTGAATCGCTCCCTTTTGTTTTATCCGGGCACTCAATTTATGTTCGTTTTAAAGATGATCAAAACAACATTTCAGAGACAGAAGAATTAGTTATTAATTATGATGATATGCCTCCTAAAATAATTAATTCTAAAATTCCTGAGGATATAAACACACTCCGCTCTTTTCGTTTAAAACTATTTTTTGATGAAACACTGGATATTAACTATGCGCCTAAAATAACACTTATAGTGAATAATAAAGACAAAATATCGGTATCAGAACAAGGAGGATATTTCTCCAGCGAACCCAGCCCATTTTTTAATGAGATTTATGAATCTACTGCCGGCCCTTCTGAAAATAGGCTGGGTAAAAATGGGATCAATAACGTATATTTCAGTCCAAACATATCCCTAAAAGGTTTCCTTGACGGGCTTGTTAGCTTTGAAGTGGAAAATGCGGTAGATTTATCCGGGAATAAAATGCCGGCCGCGTCAATAGCCGGTTTTCAATACGATATTATGCCTCCGGGAATAAAAAGCGCCATCATAAAAGAAGGCTTAAATACCAATAAAAAAGAAATTCATATTTTAACCAATGTTAATAAAGCCGATAGTATTCAGGTCAGTGAAAATCCGTCTTTTCCTGAAGGTGGATGGATAAAATATTCTAATAATATTCCTTTTATCTTATCTCCCGCGTCCGGACAGAAACAGGTTTATATCAGGATCCGTGACGCTGAAGGCAATATATCAAAAACAGCCACATTGAAAACCAATCTGGATTTGACCAAACCCAACGTCATTTCTTATAAATATCCTGATCCGGTAACTTTGGATGCCGATTTCATAATCTCAGTCACATTTGACGAAAGCCTTGACACGACAATAGTGCCTGAGATCATTTTAATCAGCACAGGCACGGAAAATCCTATTATCTCCGGGGAAGGATTTTTTTCCCAAAGCGATGAAGAAACCGGCTTAAAAAATGATACTTACACCACATGGCCAATTATTTTAAAATCCGGTATGGGCGGGGCAATAACCATTGTGTTAAAAAACGCCTCTGACTTTGCCGGCAATATTATGGATATAACATCCGAAGAAACATTTCAATTGGATACCTTCCCACCAAGCTTAATTAGCTTTACGGCGGAAAGAGAATATATCAATGATAACAAAATAAATTTAACCATTAACTCCGAAGACGCGGATTTTATTATGCTTAGCGAAAGTGAAACTTTTGACACTACCGAGGACTTGTGGCAAAATTATATTGATTACACTTCTTTTTCTTTTTCTGCTGGACAGGGAAGGAAAAACATATATTTAAGATTAAAAGATCCAATTGGCAATATATCCGACGCTTTTAAGATTGAAATAGTAGTGGATAAAACTTGTCCGCAAATTCTTTTCTACAAATTCCAATACAATCCCGAAAATTCGTCGCTCGTAATATCTTGTATTTTTAATAAATCGATAGATACAAGCCGTGAGCCTCAAATTTCATTTATTGGAAGCGGGGAAAACACTCCAAAAGTTCGCGCGGGAGGAACTTTCTTCACAGATACAATTCAAAATGACACCTATACCCCTCCCCCTATTATTTTAAAAGAAGATATGACGGGAGAAATTATTATTGTCGTAACCGGGGTATATGATATGGCGGGAAACGGCATTTCAACCACAACCCGGGGCTCTTTTTTCTATAGCCCGATATTCCCGGTTATAACATCTATAATCCCAATGGAAGAAAATTTCACATTTACTGATTGGAGTAATTTATATATTTACGCTTATGACGCACAATATATGATGGTTTCGGAAAATTCTTCTTTTTCAAATAGCGCATGGATTGATTTTTCCGAAAAATTTCATCTCAATCTCCCGGGTGCTCCGGCAGAAAAAATAATTTACTTTAAATTTAAAGACGCCAAAGAAAATATTTCATACATAAGCAATATTAAAATTGAAAAGGCCGCCCCTCCGCAAGATTTTATCCAAAATTTAGAAAAAATAGAAATACTGCCGCAAGACACAACAACAGTTTGTGAGATAAATATAAAAACCAAATTTGAAAATTTCACCCACCAGATGATTAGTGAAAACCCATTTTGGGAAGATACCGAATGGCAGCCTTACAAATCAGAATCGGACTTCGCTCTTTCCCCGAAACGTGGTGAAAAGACAATTTATCTCTGGTTCAGAAATGAAATTGGAAATTATTCTGACATACTTAGTAAGAAAATTTTTCTTGACGTCCCTGCCCATGTAGAAGAACTCCCTATATCGGAGGTAGCCGCAGGCTTTAGCCTGCTTGATACAACGCAGCCCGAAGGATTTCCACCAACAGCCGAACAGTTACCTCAAGAAACTGCCAGCTTGCCTGTTGAAACGCCTAAAAAAACAGCTTGGGCTATTAAAACAGCTTTTTATAAATCTATTATTTCGAAATCAACAAATGAAAATCCCCCTGTTTCCCCCTTTGAAAAAGGGGGATTTTCAGATGTTTCCCCCTTTGAAAAAGGGGGATTAAAGGGGGATTTAAAGAAAAAAAATAAACAGATATGGACTGTTGAACTGGCATCTAACAAAGATAAAAACCGGGCATCCGATTTTATGAATAAAATCAACAACGCGGATTCTCGCAATTACGCTTACATTAAAAAAGGTATTATCAATGGGACAATATGTTATACTGTTTGCGCCGGGCTTTTTAATGATGAAAATGATGCCAAAAGCCACGGAGAAAAATTAAAAACGCAATTTTCTGAAATTAGTAATTACAAAATAATACTAAAATAATGTATATCTGTCATTCCCGCCCCCGTTTTCACGAGGGTAAACTCCAGCGGGAATCCAGACATTAAAAATTCCTTAGTTTTCTGTTATATAATTTTTTATTACTTTAAAAACTGCTTTTAGATTAAACCCACATTGAAGATTCAATTCAGATAAAGTAACATTGTAACAATGTTTGCAAAAATGGGTTTCCGATAAATGATTGAAAGCTTTCTTAAAACCATCTTCTCTGATATTTCTCACATCCAAAATTCCGACCATCTGATAACACGGATAAACATCTCCGGTGCATTCAATATAACAATAATTTATTCCGGCATAACAAGGCGCTAAAAAAAAATTATCTTTTTTATTAAACGATTTTAAATCTTCTTCATAAAGTATTTCTTTTGCAAAACTCGGCCAATTTATTATTTGCCTGAAATTATCTTCGGAATAAAATACCGGCGCTCCATTTTTTTTATGTTCAAGTATTTTTAAAAACGCAGCTCTATACTCTTCATCTGAAATTTTATCCAGTTTTTCCCTGCCGCCGTTTTCTTTTATTTTGGCAACGGCAAGATTAAATGCGATATAAACATTATATCTTTTGGCAGTATCAATAAGAAAATCTATATCCCGAATATTTTTATCAATCAGGCTCGAAAAAATAAGCGTTCTGACATTATTTTTTTTGCAAATTTCCAGCGCATTTATTACCTTTTTAAAATTGCCTTTCCCGCGGATTAAATCATGAAACTCCTCGCGTCCTTCCACACTTAAAACGGTTAAATCCACTTTTCCTTTAATAAAATCAATATATTTTCCCACTAAAATCCCATTAGTGCAAAGGCTTATCTCAATATCTTTTTCATAAATATAATTAACTATTTCTTTTATGTCTTCCCTGAGTAAAGGTTCTCCTCCTTCTATGGTAATTCTTCTGGTTCCTATTTTTTTTAGTTCATCAACAGTCTTTTTTACCACATCCAGCGATAATTCATCCTTTTGCACCACGCCATAACTTCCATAGCAGTGAGAACACCTCAGATTACATCTGCCTGTAATAGCCCAATTGACAATCAACGGAATTCGTTTATGCGTTATTTTTGATTTAAGCAGAGATGACCCTATTAAAATTTTATTTATAATTGACATATCAGCACTTGTTTTTCAATAACTTTTTAAAAAGTTTATAGGTGAAACCCTTGTGGAATTCAACCGCGTGGCTGTTGCACATTTCATGACAACAATAACACCTGATACATTCTTTGTAATTTATAACGGCTTTTTTCCCTTCAATAGTTATTGCGCCGACAGGACAGCTTGTTTTGCAAATCCCGCATGCCTCGCAGTTCTCATTTATCACAGGCCTGAGTGTAAGCATGTCCTTAAAAAGAATCCTGTATACTTTAAAAAGAAAAGAAGGACTTACAAAACCATCCAAAGTCACGGCCGTATCAGGAAAAACGAACTTTTTTATCTTATCATAATTACCTTCTACTATTACATTGTTTTTATCAAAAAGGCCTCTTGCTTCCGCCTTCATTAAAACAGGGTTTTTTCTGTAATCGAAACCTATAATATCGCAAAAAACATAATCGGCGGCAAAGGGGCTGTCAGAGGCAATAAGATACCCAACATTTCTTGGATTACCATCTGCGGGGCCATTTCCTTCCATACAAACGACTGCATCAATTATGGATAATTTCGGCCTGATAAGCTCCGCGATATCCACCAGCATTTCGGAAAAGAAGTTAACATCTCTAAGTTTTGCATGATAACCCGCTTTATACATGCCGGGAATAATACCAAAAAGATTTTTTACCGCGGCTGAAATATATGTAAAACCATGTGTCTTTCCTTTTGCGATATTTATCACTCCATCAGATTGCATAATTGGAGTAATAATGTCTAAATATTTAACTACCTTCCCCTTGGAAATTTTAACACTTTGATATGTAATATCAGAATTAAGAACCATGCCCGAATCTTTAAAAATTTCTGCATATCCGGTTTTTTTATAAACATTTCTTAAGGATTCTTCTGTATAAAGCGTTCCGGCCCCCGGGCTGTCAAGAACATAAGGTTTCGCGCCATAGTCAAATAATTCTTTCGACACTGCATAAGCGACCTCAGGATGAGTAATTATCGCCTTTTCGGGGGACGATGCTTTCAAAAGATTGATTTTTATCGCTATCTTTTCATCCTTTTTAAATAAAGTATCAATCCCTTCAAAAGCCTTAAAAATATTTTTTACACTCTTACCCACTTCTTCTTTCTTATAGGAATCGCATTTTGCAATTATTACTTTATTTTTTGACATATTAAACTCTTTTTATTTTATGATAAAACACCTTTTCATCCGCTGTAAAATTTCTCTTCAAAAAACCATAAAGCAAACCCAGTCCGTAGCATACATGCGCCAAAAAATATGCCAAAGGGTAATATATGTAAATAATTTTATCTTTAAATGATTTATAAATAAAAGATGCCAGCATTATAATTAAATACGCAAAGAACGGCGTAAAAAACAACAGTATATATCTCTTCACCGTAAAAATGGTTATTAAAAATAGCCCGGCTAAAACGTATAAGGAAAAAATAACGGGAACTAAAACAAACCATTTAAAACTACGCGGAGACACTCTTGTTTGTTCAGCCCTGCCTCTGCCGTAATTGAACATTTGCTTTATAAAATTCTTTAATGTATCGCGATGCGGCCGAAAAACATAAACATTTGGGCAATAAATCACTTTTTCCCCAGAATTTTTAATTCTATAAATAAACTCATTTTCCTCGTTTGGATATAGATGGGCGCTAAATTCCCCATATTTTTCAAATATTGCTTTTTTGACCACCAGGTTGCATAAAATCAATTCAGAATCATCTGTCTCTCTAATTTTGCCCTGTTTGGAATATCTTGATGAAATTTTTCCGACAGCTGAAAAAGACGATAATATCGCGCCAAAATTTTTTTGCAGATATGAATCGGATGGGGGTGTAACGCTCGGCCCTCCGATAACTGCGGTATCTGGATTTACTTCTAAATAATTTTTAAGTTCACTAAACGATTCTTTCGTCAAAATAGAATCGTTATCCAAAAAATAAATATATTCATTTTTTGCCAGTTTAATGCATTCATTTCTCTGTTTTGTCGGATTGTTGCCGCACACGGAAAGTATTTCGTAACTTATTCTTGATTCTTCACACAATTTTTTAATATTTGAAACGGTTGTTTCTATTGATTCTGTCTCTCGATGAGGAATTATAAACGTAACACTTAAATTATTCTCTTTCATAATCGCTTAAATGCCCGATAAGAGAAATTACGCCTGTCCACGCAAGTCTTATATCTTCAATTTTTCTTATCGTTAGCAAAGATTTTAACATAAACAGCGGATGTAAATGTATTCTCCACATTTTGCGGCACCATTTTGCAACATCGATATCCGCTTTTAAAATATTATGAGACATATCGTAATTCCGGAAATCTTCCGCATCTTTTGTAAATAAATTATTTTTACACGCATAATTGTATAACGGCGTTCCCGGATAGGGAACAACAATGCTGGACTGAAGAGAATCCCCAAAATGTGTTTTATAAAGCATTAATTTTTTTGTTGCATTATATGTTTTGTCCGCATCATTTTCATTTTCCCACGGATAACCGACCATCGTAGTCATTAAAACAGCTAGTCCTTCTTTTTTTGCGTTCATTATACCTTTTTCAATCTGGGAAAAATTTTCATCTTTCTGGATTTTGGATAACGTAGTATCATTAGCCGATTCAAGCCCAACTTTTAACAATCTATACCCTATCTGTTTTAAGAGTTTCACTCTCTTCTCCGTCAGAGCATCAGCTCTGGCGTTGGAAGACAGGGAAAATTTACCTTTAAGCTTTCTTTTAACCAGCTCATTGTAAAAAATATTTAACCATTCTTCATCCCAAATCGCGCCCGATTCGTTATCATCGAATATTTCTTTAACTTTATATTTTTTAACAAGTAATTCTATTTCATCTGCAACTGCAAATGGGGATCTCAATTTTGCAGTAGTGTTCCATAAAGCATATTGCCAAATACAAAATGAACATTTGCCGGGAGTCAATGACCTATGATTCTCCACTATTACCGCACTACCTCCACAACCCCTTCCGGAAAGAATATACGCCGCCGGTTTATATAAATACGCCTCTCCGTATAAATTCCATATTGTTAAATCTCTATTGATTAAAGGCGCGTCATCCAAATTATAATCTTCTATCTTGTCCCCGCCTTTTATTTGCCCGCCTTCTTTATAAAAAACACCCGAAGGTATTTTATCAAGTTTACCATTAAGATACTCCACCAATTCGGTAATTATAAAATCGTAATATCCACTTACAACAGCATAATCAATTGCATCATTTTTTACGGCATCCTCAGGGAAAAAAGAGACATGATCACCGCAAAAAATAATAAGTGGTTGGAATTTATCCTTCAACTCCCTTGCCAGTTGCAAATGTTGATTAAATAAAGGCGCCTTCGTTTCCAAAATTATACAATCCGGCCTAAAATCGGAGAGAATTTGCTCACACTTTTCATCAGTGCGCCGCTGGTTAACCCCGTCCAAAAATAAGACTTCATACTCTCTTTTAGAAAGCATTGTAGCCAATGTCGACATAATTACAGGATAAATTCGAATCTCTTTCGATTTGGAAAATTTAAACTGACGATTTTGCGTTAGCAAAGGATATTCACCGTTTTTTATCATAGGCGGGTAATATATTGCTATTTTATTGTATTTCATAAATACTTGCTATTTATAGCCTGTTTTA
>JBDROR010000020.1:0-7282 GCA_043809805.1 bacterium | reverse complement strand
ATTCAAGATTTAATTTATCCTCTATTTCTTCATAACGGTTATCTTCAGGATCTGTATAAGAATTTGACACATATTCCATAAATAATGATGAGTCTTTATTGCTAAAAGTTAAAGAAAAAGTGCTTTTTATTAAGTCAGAATAATGTTTTTCGGGGTTTTTGACGTAAGTTACGGGGTATTTTTTGAATGATAGCCCTTGTGAAAAAGAAGCGTTTGTTAAAAGTACAAATACTATTATAAGAAATAAAAAATATCTCATCCCTGCAAAAGGCTAACCTATTTTTATATTTTTGTCAAGCGGTTATTAATGTTATAATACAAAAATGTATAAAAATAGTTTATTAAATAGTATCGAAGAAAAAGCTGGCAATGGCTTTGATATAAACCATAATGAAGCGGAAGGCTTGGTTACTTTAATTAAAGATAAACCGTATGAGTTGTATCATCTCGCGAACAAAATACGCGAAAAATATTTTGGGAATAAAATTAATTTTTGCGGAATTGCGAATGTAAAATCAGGAAATTGTTCTGAAGATTGTAAATTCTGCGCGCAGTCAAGTCATTATCGCACATCTGCTGATGTCTATCCTCTGGTGGGTGAAGAAAAAATGATTGAAGCCGCCGGGGTTATAAAGGGGGCAAAAGCAAGCCGATATGGTCTGGTAACCAGTGGATGCGAAATGGAAGGAAATGACCTTTCAAAGATAGTTTCTGCGATAAAAAGGATAAAAAAAGAAATAGATATTGAGCCTTGCGCTTCGTTGGGTGAGTTAAATGATGAAACATGTAAAATTTTAAAAGAAGCGGGTGTGGTGCGTTATCATCATAATTTAGAAACATCAGAAAGATTTTTCCCAAAAGTTTGCACAACACATAGCTGGGACGACCGTGTTCAGACTGTAAAAATAGTAAAAAATAATGGTTTGCAAGCTTGTTCAGGAGGTATTTTTGGAATGGGAGAAACGTGGAGCGACCGGCTTGATCTTGCTTTTACTTTACGAGAGTTGGGAGTGGATTCTATTTCGCTTAATTTCCTTAATCCTGTCCCTGGCACGCCGTTAGGAAAGCAGTCTCCCTTGGAACCCAAAGAGATTCTCGCGATAATTTCTATTTTTCGTATTATATTGCCCAAAAAAGATATTAAAATTTGCGGCGGACGGGAAAAAAATCTTAGACAACTTCAAAGCTGGATATTTTATTCCGGAGCAAGCGGGATGATGGTTGGAAATTATTTAACCACTGTTGGACGCTCTCACGAATTGGATTGGGAAATGATAAATGATTTGGGGATGGAGATAGAGAATAATGAAACTAGAAAATAAAGATAAAAAATTTATCTGGCATCCTTTCACACAAATGAAAGATTATTGTGAGGAAGATCCCTTGATTATTGAAAAAGGGAAGGGTGTTTATCTATATGATATTTATAATCGAAAATATATTGATGGAGTTTCGTCACTGTGGTTGACAGTTCATGGACATCAAAAAAAAGAATTAGATAATGCCATTAAATCACAATTGAAAAAGATTGCTCATTCAACACTTTTAGGATTATCTCATCCCCCCGCTATTGAGCTTGCGGAAAAACTTGTCGAGATTGTTCCAAAAGGATTAACAAAAGTTTTTTATTCTGATAACGGTGCGACGTCAGTTGAAATTGCATTAAAAATTGCGTTTCAATATTATAAACAAAGAAATAATCCTAAACCGAAAAAGGAAAAATTTATTGCTTTTAGAAATGCCTATCATGGCGATACGGTTGGCGCGGTTAGCATAGGAGGGATTGATCTTTTCCATCAATGTTATAAATCGCTGCTTTTTAAAACAATTTTTGCTGACTATCCGTATTGCTATCGTTGTAAAGAAAAACAAAAATGTAAAAATTTAACTGAAAGTAAATGTGTTAAAAACTTAGAAATATTATTAAAAAAATATCATAAGGAAATCGCAGGTATGATTATAGAACCGTTAATTCAAGGCGCGGGCGGAATGATTGTCGCGCCATACGGTTTTTTGAAAGAGGTTAGAAAATTATGTTATAAATACGATGTTTTGTTAATTGCCGATGAGGTGGCAACAGGGTTCGGCCGAACCGGAACAATGTTTGCCTGTTCGCAGGAAAATGTAATACCGGACATTTTATGTATAGCTAAAGGGATTACAGGAGGGTATATCCCTTTAGCCGCTACAATGGTAACAGAAAATATTTATAACGCTTTTTGGGGTGATTATAAAGAAAGAAAAACTTTTTTCCATGGGCATAGTTATACCGGCAACCCTTTAGGATGCGCCGCCGCGTTGGCTAATTTAAAAATATTTAAGAATGAAAATACTATTAAAAAATTAGGTCTGAAAATAAAATATTTAAAAAATGTTTTAGGAAAATGTAGGGAATTAGAGCATGTTGGGGACATTCGTCAATGCGGAATGATGGCGGGGATTGAGCTTGTGAAAAATAAAGGATCGAAGTCCCCTTATTTATGGGAAGAGAAGATTGGTATTAAGGTGTCTAAAGAAGCCAGAAACAATGGGCTTATTATCCGTCCGCTGGGGAATGTTATTGTGTTGATGCCTCCGCTTTCGATTAATAAAAAAGAGTTAAAGGGAATGGTGGATATTGTTTATGAGGCGATAAAAAAAGTCACAAGTTGAGGAAGGTCACACGTCACAAGTGGGGTGGCCGTTCGCCTCAGGTGGACGTGTGTGTGTTAGTGTGTGTTGTCATTCCGAACGAAGTGAGGAATCTTATACGTTAAGCCAAATTTAGGAAAGATTTCTCCCTTCGGTCGAAATGACAAAATGGTGTGGTCGAAATAACAATCAACGAGCGACTAGCGATGAAATAAGGAGAATTATGCCAGGTGTATTTATAACCGGAACCGATACCGATGTGGGAAAGACTATAGTAAGCGCGGCATTAGCCTTTGGTTTAAAGAAAAAAGCCGTTAATATAGGTGTTATGAAACCGATTGCATGCGGCGGTGTAAAAATAGGAAATCGTTTTGTTTCAGAAGATGCCATTATATTAAAAAAAACGGTTGATGCAGATGATCCTATAGAACTTATAAATCCAGTCTGTTTTAAAAATCCCATTGCCCCATATCCTGCGTCTTTACTTGAGAATAAAAAGGTTGATTTTAAAAAAATCCGTTTATCCTATAAAAAACTTATTAATAAATACGACTTTTTGCTTGTTGAAGGGATTGGCGGGGTTTTGGTTCCAATTAAAAAAAAATATTTTGTCATTGATTTAATAAAAGAGTTAAATTTACCTGTAATTGTAGTGTGCCGTTCCAATATCGGAACGATTAATCATACATTGTTAACAGTTAACGCTTTACAATTAAAGGGTATTAAAATATTATGTCTTGTTTTTAATAAAACATCTTTATCTGCAGAAGATAGTTCTGAAAAATCAAATCCGGATATTATAAATAAACTGACCGGTATTCCCGTCGTTAAATTTCCTTTCATAGCCCAAGTAAATATTGGTAAATTGCGGAAAATGGTTTATGATAATATTTGAAAATTATGAAAAAAGCATTATTAGTTATTCCTCACAGCAACGAAAAAGATGGGTGGGATATTGAAGATACCAAATCGGAGCTGGAATCGTTGGTAATTTCAGTCGGTGTTGCGGTTTTGGATCTTATGGTTTGTCCTTTGAAGGAAATCAATGTTTCGTATTATATTGGAAAAGGGAAAGTTTATGAAATAAGCGAAAAGGTTAAGGCGCTTGAGGCGGACGTTGTAATTTTTGATTGTGATTTGTCACCCGCCCAGCAGAGAGAATTAGAGAACATTATTGAAGCGAAGGTGATTGACAGGACTCAGTTGATTCTTGATGTTTTCGCGAGGCGTGCCAAAAGCAATGAAGGAAAAATTCAGGTTGAGTTAGCCCAGTTGAGTTATTTACTGCCGCGGTTGTCAGGCAAGGGGATTTCTCTTTCACGTTTAGGAGGAGGGATTGGAACCAGCGGCCCGGGCGAACAAAAATTGGAAATTGACCGCCGCAGGATAAAAGAAAAAATTTCGCGGCTAAAATCCAATCTGGATGTTTTACGCTGTAGAAGAGATAATTTGAGAATCCAGAGGAGACGGCATTCATTGCCTTTGGTCAGCCTTGTGGGATATACAAACGCCGGTAAGTCCTCACTCCTTAATGTAGTTGCCAAGTCGAACGTAAAAGTGGATAACCGGCTTTTTTGTACATTGGACGCTGTAACAAGAAAATTATCGCTTCCAAATAATCAGGATGTTCTTTTAACAGATACCGTTGGGTTTCTTCACAAGCTTCCGCATGATTTGATTGAATCATTCAAGGCTACTTTGGAAGAGGTTCAGGGGGCGGATTTACTTATTCATGTTATTGATGTTTCCACACATCTTTTAAACGAAAAATTTAAATCGGTAAACGAAATTCTGCGGGAATTAGGCGCGGATAAAAAGCCGGTTATAAATGTTTTGAATAAAATTGATCAGGCTCAATCAAGAAAATGTATCGAAAAAATAAAAGGCGAGTTTCCCAATTCGGCTACTATTTCATGTTTGACAGGTGAAGGGTTGGATAATTTAATGAATTTGCTTATAAAAAAATTGAATTATCTTAGTACCACAATAAAATTATTTATCCCTTTTAATCGTATGGATATTGTCAATGAGATATCCGAACATGGCGAGATATTGGAAAAAGAATTTACCGAAAAAGGGATAGATGTTAGGGCGAGGATACCTAAATATATGACGGATAAGATCGTAAAATGTGAAACGTGAAATGTAAATAGTATAGTTTCTAATACTTATTACGTTTTACGATTAACGTTTCACGGATAGAAAATTATGTTTTATTTTACTAAACAAGAGAAGATTGTTATTTTATTTTTAACAGGCGCGATTATTTTGGGTTTAGGTGTTCAATGGGTTAGGACTAATGGAAATCTTTCCGTTGATTCTATTAAATTAGAGGGGAAGGTAAACCCAGTTAGAAAATCACGTATAAATTCACAAAAGCCGGAAAAATTATCAGACAAAAAAATAAATATTAATTCCGCGTCCATTCAGGAATTGGAAAGCCTCATTGGAATCGGCCCAAAGATAGCCGCGAAAATTATAAATTACCGCGAAAAGCATGGAGAATTCAAGTCTATCGAAGATATTAAAAAAGTCCGCGGAATTGGCAAGAAAAAGTTTAATAAAATGAAAGATAATATCAGCGTAAGTGATAAAATAACTAAATAACTTGAGTTTGGCAAATTTTAAATAATTACAAAGTCTCTTTTTGCTTAAGTCAAAAACGTTTTTGATAAATTCTAGGCTTATTTTGGGCAATTTCCCAATCCTATCAAGTAGCACAGTCGGGAATCATGAAAATTGTTTCCCCAAAATTTCGCCAAGAATTTATTGCAAAAAACGTTTTTATAACCGCAAAAAGAGACTTTGTAATTAAATTTGCCAAAGTCGAATAAATAATATTCTGAAGCTAATTTGATTTTTATATGATTTTACTGTAAAATTTCCGATTATGAGTAAAAAAGTACAGGTAAAACATTCAATGGAACAAACTGGAATGGACGGGAAATCATTGGCTATAACAAAAGATAAAATTAATAAAATCAAAGAAATTCTTCCTGAGGCGTTTAGCGAAGGAAAAATTGACTGGGAGAAATTCAAAGCAACACTTGGCGAGGATATAGAGTTCAAAAATGAACGTTATGTCCTCAACTGGGCGGGGAAATCAGACGCTTTCAGAATATTACAATCTCCTACCACTGCCACACTTGTTCCTTGCAAAGCTGAATCCGTCAATTTTGATAATACGGAAAACGTTTTTATTGAAGGTGAGAATCTTGAAGCCCTGAAGGTTTTGCAAAAATCTTACTTTGGCAAAATCAAGATGATTTATATTGACCCGCCATATAACACAGGAAACGATAATTTTATCTATCCCGATAAATTTTCCGAAACAAAAGAAGAATATTTGAGCCGAATCGGTGATAAAGACGAGGCGGGCTATATGACCCGCGAAGGACTATTCCGTAAAAACAGTAAAGACAGCGGGCATTACCATTCCAACTGGCTTTCCATGATGTATCCGCGTTTGTTTCTGGTGAGAAATTTATTGAGGGAAGACGGGGTTATTTTTGTATCGATTGATGATAACGAGGTGCATAATTTGCGGCTTATGATGAATGAGGTGTTTGGGGAAGAGAATTTTGTTGCTCAAATAATTTGGCAGAGTAAGACGGGATCTAATGATGCGAAAGCAATTGATATAACTACTGAGTACATTCTTGTATTTGCTAAAAATATTTCTAATATTGAATTTAGTAAAAACAATGCGGGATATAATATTGCAAGGTATAGATATAGAGATGAATTTTTTGAAACAAGAGGGCCATATTATTTAGATACTTTGGATAGAGGTGGCTTGAGATACAGTGATTCTTTAAATTTTGGGGTGAATTGCCCTGATGGAACCAAGGTTTTTCCAAATGGAAGAACAGAATTTATTAATGATGGTTGGACTTTTAAGTGGAGTTTAGAAAAAATAAAATGGGGCATTGAAAATAAATTTATTGAAATAAAGAAACAAAAAAATGGGAGTAGCGATTGGAAAGTATATTACAAAGTCTATTTGAATGTTGATAATGAAGGTAATGTTATAGAAAGAGGTTCTACCTATAAAAATCTAATAACCGAAATTAAAACCGGACGTAGTTCATCAGAACTAAATTCGCTATTTAACTTTAATGTATTCAAGTATTCTAAGCCATATGAAATAATAATTGAGTTTTTATCGATAATTGATACACAAAACGATATAATCCTTGATTTTTTTGCTGGTTCCTGCACCACTGCCCATGCTGTTCTTAAGTTGAACAAAGAAGACGGTGGGAGCCGCAAATTTATCTGTGTCCAACTTCCGGAAAAATGCGATGAAGATTCGGAAGCTTTTAAAGCCGGATATAAGACTATTGCCGACATTGGCAAAGAACGTATTCGCCGTGTAATTAAGAAAATCAAAAATGAAAAGGCGAGTAAGCTGAATTTTGACAGTAATACTGAAAAACAAGATTTAGGCTTCAAGGTTTTCAAACTTCAGGAATCCAATTTTAAAATCTGGCGGCCAAAGATTGAAAATGAAGAACAGCTTGTTGAACAATTAACCTTGCACACCGACCCTGTTGATAAAAACGCCGAAACAGATAATGTTATGTATGAACTTTTATTAAAATCCGGTCTTTCTCTCACTGCAAAAATTGAAGGGAAAAAAGGATATTAT
>JBDROR010000019.1:0-2740 GCA_043809805.1 bacterium | reverse complement strand
CATATTCCGGGTAATTTATCTTTATATTCTTTTACTTTCTCATCCTCTGTTTGTTCATAAAAATAAACAGATACTGGTCTATATGGATACAATTTTCTGAACAATTGAATTTCTTCTAATGTTCCGCTATCCGCTCTCCCCGTAGGCGTTCCTATTTTATTTTTAAAAATAACTATTAGCCAATCACTCATACGCACAATATAATCATTAATCACTGCTTGCGGGCGTTCATCTCCGGGTTCAGCTAAAACAGCAGGCACATGCGTCTCATAATACAAAGGCAATAAAACTATTTGATTACGCTCTGAATGTTTATCATTCCAATTATTTATACTTTTTCTAACGACTTCTTGCCCATCCTTAGCATCCGACGGACACGAAATCATCAAATTAAAAACAGTCGCTTGATAAGACATTCTACACCTTTATCGGGAATAAAACCGGTTTTCCTCGTCCTTTTTGTGGTCTTCAATCATTCTCTCGACTCCTTTAACACAATCATCCAAAGTATTCCTTAAAATACCTGCCGGAGCGCTTTCTTTTAATTTCATAAAAACTTCTTTTTTTTCAATAAAAACCGGCGGAGTTTCTCCAACCGATGAACTCCATCCTCCTTCTGGATAAATTTTACTTCTTAATAATTTACACATTTCGGTTTCAAATCCGAATTCTTTGCTTTTCTGAATCGCCTCATCGAATATTTTAATATTTGAATTAAATAAGGGAACATGGAATAAACACTCGAACAAATGAGAGAAATTATTTTTATTGTAAAATTTTTTCTTAATATTTTCAAAATACAATGTTCCGGAAGAATCCTTTAGTAACACTACCTGCTTAAATAATTTCTCAACGCTATAATTAGATATCCCACCATACTTCTCGTTCCACTTCGATATTTGAGTAACGGCATAAAAAAAGTCATCATTATTCTTAATAGACTTATCGATAAACCTTACACCATCATAGGGAATAGCTTCATATTCTGAATATTCATCTATTTCTTTCTCCTTTTCTAAACGCAATTTAATAAAATCCATTAATTCCTGCACATTAGAAAATAAAAGAGACGATATTTCAAAATCATGATAATCCAGTTTTCCATCATTTAAAAGGATTGAACAAATAATTTCCCGCGTTCCTTCAAAAAAGGTTTTAACATAATCGTCATCTTTATCGTATAAAAGAAAGGCTACATGGTCTATGGCTTTAGGCTGAGCTTTGCAACTCAGATGGCCCAAAACAGGTAAAGTTAATTCAATTAACTCTTGGGCGGAAATTTTATTTCTGATAAAACGAATCATCTCGAGTATTGCCAAATTCAACTCATCAATATTCTTTTCCGCAACAGCCTTTATAATTTCATATCTATTTACCGAAGGCAAATCATATGAAAGGATATTAATGGCTATCTTAGCCTCATCCAGTAAAATATCGGAAGCCAGTAAGGTTTGCTCAATTATTCCTTTTGCCATTTCGGGAAATTTTTGAACTAAATCATATGTAATGGTATATTTTAAAAATATCGGGACTTTACTCCATAATTTTTTATCTTCACGAATTTTCTTAAATTCATCCGGTGATTGTTTAAACCACGCACGCAAAAATAAGGCATTCGCTGAAGAAATAGTCACTTTCTTATTTAAGTCATCCAGGAAATTTACAATATCCTGCGCGGCAGAATATTTGCGGCTTAAAAGTCCCGCATCTTTCTCAAAATCATCAACTGTTAAATGCCATTTCCTTTGCATGATATTGTCAACAGCCCACTTCCATCGCTCATTTTTTGGAGGAGCATCCTTTAACTTACCCATTACATTTTCGGAAATATCCCATCGCGAAGAATAATAACGATAAACCCTATATTCAGGGCCATAAACAAACTTATGAAGCAATGGCACAACTTTATCATCCGGAATATCCGAATGTCCTGCCCACCATACGAATAACAAATCTTCGTACGCACTTAACACACACCAATCGTTCTCGTTATCTATAAGATGGCTGTTTTCAATAAAATCAAGGATATCTTTTTTTTCTTCAATAATCCTATCTTTTAGCGGTTTTTCACCGCCTCCGGCACCCATAAAACTCTTACCAATATTATTAACAACCTCGATCGCGGCAAGGCGCATTGAAACTTTGTTATCTAACATCATCTTTTTCACTATATCAATGGCCTTCTTTCTCATATTTAACACCGCGTCCGTAACTCTTAATACTCTGGCCCCTATCGTCATACTTTTGTATGTTGACTGTCTATGTTCATGAGCAGAAGCCAGGACTTCTTGTAGCGCGGGTTTTGCAAACTCAACTATTTTTTCGTTATTCTTCATGGAATTATCAAGTATTTCTAAAATTCTCATGATATTATCCATACTATTTCTAATAGGCGTTACTGTCTCTTGCGCAAGGGTGGCAAATTTATAATTACCATACGTGCCTTCCTTAACTGTTTCTCTCAGCCCTTCAATTATTTTCACAATTTCATCCTCATTTTCAATTTTATCCTTTTCAGCAACTGTTCCTAAAAGTAATTTTAATTCTTCATCTGTCCAGCGTCCGATATGAGTAATATCTGTCTTTCCCATAAAATACCTCCTCAACATCAATTACAACATGAGTCACTTTTTCTATCTTACTTTCCAATAAATTCCTTCTCTGTGAGTTATAGCAAGTCTATTATTTGCAATGACTTATGTAAAATTATGCGCTTTCTTTCTATCTTAACCACACTTTT
>JBDROR010000018.1:0-2559 GCA_043809805.1 bacterium | reverse complement strand
GGCAAGCAAAACAATTTGTTTCTTCAATTAAAATTCTAAAATATTAGATTTGCCAGCATTATTCTCTCCAACAATTATTGATATTTGCGAAAAAATTATCTCCTGAAAACTATCTTGACTAAATGATCTATATCCTCTCACTAATAATTTCTTAAGCATTTTTATGTTCCTTTAAGCTATTTCGCCATCTTTAAATTTCTTCGCTATTCTTCTTAGTAAATACTAGATAATTTTAATGGTCATGCTTATCTTTTTCTGTGAAAAACGGTGACAGCCACCTAATTATATGCTTTCCTTATTATCCATTCTTCTTTTCTCTATTCTTCTCTTCACTCAGCTTCACGGCGGTCCACCGTATAAATCCGGCGATGGTTCAACTCCTTTATTCAGGGCTTCAACAAGACCGGCTTTTTCTTCTTTTGTAAGTTTTATCTTAGCCATTTACCCTCCATACGCCGCCTTTATCAGGTCCCATACGCTCAAGAAGCCCCTTTGCTTTTAATTTCGCGATATTTTCTTCGATTTTTCGTTGAGATATACCTATTAATCCGGCGAGTTCTCTTGCCGAAACAGAGGCGTCTTTTTCAATAAACTCAATGATCTTTCGCTGGTTAAGGGAAATTTTTTCTCCGACTTTATCTCCGACTTTATCTCCGACCCTTTCTCCCCTCTTTTCACCCCGCGCAGCTTTACGGAAATAAACGGAAAAACCGCCGAACTCTTCGCGAAATTCCGGCTCCAGCAACCCTGCCTTTTTACATTCATCAACAATCTTGATCGTGCCGCGGCCCCAGGCTTCAATCATTCCCGCCTTGAAAAATACATCCGCCAAAAATTCATTTCTCGGTTTGGACTTATGCTGTTTCTTTAAATCATCTATCCCAATACTGGACGGCAGACCGCCGTTATTCCAAAGGTTCAAGCCCTCGGGAGATATCTTAAGCTGGGTATGCGCGCCCATATAACTACGGTGAATTACAATGTTAATCAGGGCTTCGCGTAAAGCTTCTTCCGGAAATTCTAAATTATCTTTTCGGTATATGCCTTCATAAGTGATATTCGACACAAGGTACTTTACTCGAAGAATCTCTATTGCCTTTTCCACCTGCTCAAAAAGATTGCCTTCAATATCATCTGTGCTGATAATGTCGGTATCGTTAGCGAACTTGCCGATTTTGATATAAGCGCTTATGTAAAATTTTTTCGGATCTTTACCGAAAAGTAATAAAGCGGCGCGCCGCAGTTTGCCCTTTTCCAAAAGGTTTAATTTACGTAGAATCACCTGCGCGGTCTTTTCACCATTAATCAGGGGGATTCGTTTACGGCAAGTTTTTTAAATTTATTTATGGCGGTTGTGTCTATATCTTTTAGTGTGGCGCGGTCTTCGATAAATCCGTCCCAGGAGCGCCCGGATTTTTTCATCAATAATTCTACCAATTCATGGCCTTTAATTTCTATCGATGAACTGCCGCTGCGCGTATAAAAACGGCCGTGATAAGAAATTGGCGCGGAAGAAGGAGCAACCACTACTTCAATAATATCCTTACCTGCTTTCTTTTTTAGCGTGACATCCGGCGTAATTCCTAAAATGTCCTTTGTTTTATTGGGAATGTCCTCCAGATATCCGGCCGCATTCTTCACGCCTGCCGGTTTTCCCGCGTCATCAATACCGATATAGAGTTTTCCGCCCGCGGTGTTGGCAAAGGCGCAAATGGTTTTTAAACAGTTTTCATTCCATGCTTGTTTGTATTCCTTATTCTGATTTTCAACCTTGCTCATAATGCTCCTTTATCGACATTATACAAAAATGGTGCCAGCCACCTAATTATATGCTTTCCTTATTATTCATTCTTCTTTTCTCTATTCTTCTCTTCACTCAGCTTCCCGGCGGTCCACCGTATAAATCCGGCGACAAATCGGACTGCTGGTATTCCTTCGTTTCAACATCCATAATCGTGAGCTTACCCGACCAGCCAGCGCCGGTATCAAGATTCCAAACATTGCAAACATAAATTGGCTGTAATGTGTTGTAAAGCTCAGTAGTCGTGTGACCAACAAATATATCCCTTTATTTGCCTGATAATTACGGTGACAGTTAATAACATAAGAACGGATTCATCAACATAATTGTCAATTAAGATAATGGATTTCTTGGCTTTTTTGATAATACCCGATACAAAGGTATATGCGTCAAATATCTGCCCATCAAAAAAGATTCCCTGTTCAGGCTGAACATCCACGCTTTCAAGAGCTTTAAAAACCTTCTCAAACTTTTTATCCGAGTCCATTTGATATGTTAACTGTTTTTGCTCAACCTTATCAAGACGCTGAAATAAAAGAGCGTTAGTTTGCATAAAACGCCTCATTTCCACAAAAGCGTTCATAATCTGTATACTCACCCTTACCGCTGTATCGCTTTTTAATATGGCTGAAAGCATAGCAACGCCTTCCGCCCTTACTCTTCTTTGAGGTCGCATTTTGCGATCTCAAAGACAAATCTTTGGATATCACAATTTGTGATATCCAATAGTCAAGCTCGACCTTAGTTAACTGAAACAT
>JBDROR010000017.1:0-9766 GCA_043809805.1 bacterium | reverse complement strand
AAAGAGGGCAGCCACGCAGGGCTGCCCCTACCCGAAATGACAGTATAGAAGGAGATTTCCAGATGAAAGAGGAAAACAATAATAAGAAAGATGAAAATCCCCCTGTTTCCCCCTTTGAAAAAGGGGGATTAAAGGGGGATTTTACCGACGAAAAAGAAGAAAAAATTTCCCCCGCTGAAGAATTAGAAAAGTTTAAAAAAGAACATTGTGATTCTTTGCTGCGTTTGCGCGCGGAATTTGAGAATTTTCGGAAACGAAGCGAGAGGGAAAAGGCGGAGATTTTCAGGTTCTCTCAGGAGGCGTTGATAAAAGAGCTTTTTTCAGCAATCGATAATTTTGAACTTGCGTTAACCGCAGCGGAGAAAAATAAAGATTTTGATAATTTCCACAAAGGTGTGGATATGATTTATAAAGAGTTGAAGAAAGTTCTGGAAAAAGAAGGTGTAGCGGAAATTAAGGCGGAAGGCGCGAAGATTGATCCACATCAGCACGAGGTTATCAGCCATGAACCTGGAGACGGAGATGACGAAGAGGTTGTAGTTGAAGTGATAAGAAAAGGGTATATGTTAAATGAAAAGGTTTTAAGGCCGGCGATGGTTAAGGTGGGAAGGAAGGCAAGTATTGTTTCCCCCTTTAAAAAAGGGGGATCAAGGGGGATTTAAATAATTCGGGAAAATCCCCCCTACCCCCCTTTTACAAAGGGGGAAAAGTGTGCGGGAACCGGCGAACGACGAAATACGTGTTTAACAAATAGGAGGAGGAAAACATGAGTAAAATAATAGGAATCGATTTAGGAACTTCAAATTCAGCGGCGGCTGTTTTAGAAGGCGGAAAACCGACAATTATACCCTCAGCGGAAGGCGCGACAGTTGGAGGCAAGGCGTTTCCATCTTATGTTGCTTTTACAAAAGAGGGGCAGAAGTTGGTAGGTGAACCCGCGAGGCGTCAAGCGGTTTCCAATACGGAAGGGACGGTCCAGGCCATAAAACGAAAAATGGGAACGGATTACAAGGTCAAAATTTATGGGAAAGAATACACGCCCCAGCAGATATCAGCCTTTATTCTTCAGAAGATTAAACAGGACGCGGAAGCGTTTTTGGGGGACAAGGTAGTCCAGGCGGTTGTTACGGTGCCCGCGTATTTTAATGATAACCAGAGACAGGCGACAAAAGACGCGGGAACAATCGCGGGGCTTGACGTTATCCGAATTATTAATGAACCGACGGCGGCATGTCTTGCCTACGGGCTCGATAAAGCTGAAAAGGAACATAAGATTCTTGTTTTTGATTTGGGCGGTGGGACATTGGATGTGACGATTATGGATATGTGGTATGACGAGAAAGAAAAGAAAAGCGGGTTTGAGGTAATTTCCACAAGCGGGGATACTCAATTAGGCGGAACAGACATGGATAATGCCATAATTGATTACATTGCCGGTGAGTTTAAAAGAGAAAACGGAATAGATCTTCGCAATGATAAAATGGCCGCGCAGAGATTGCGTGAGGCGGGAGAAAAGGCAAAGATTGAACTTTCAGGGACATTGGACACGGAGGTTAATCTTCCTTTTATTACAGCGGACGCGCAGGGGCCGAAACATATGCAGATGAAATTTACACGCGCGAAACTGGAACAGTTGGTTGCTCCAATCATCAATCGATGCCGGAGGCCGGTTGAACAGGCGCTGTCTGACGCGAAATTAACGGCTAATGATATTCATAAAATTATCCTTGTCGGCGGGCCGACGCGTATGCCGATAGTCCAGAAATTTATTGAGGATTTATGCGGCAGAAAAATTGAACATGGAGTAGATCCGATGGAATGCGTAGCTATGGGAGCTTCTGTTCAGGCGGGAGTTTTGCAGGGGGATGTAAAGCATGTTACGCTTCTGGATGTTACACCGCTTTCTTTGGGGATAGAAACACTTGGCAATATTTTTACAAAATTGATCGAACGAAATACCACTATTCCTACAAAAAAGAGCCAGGTTTTTTCCACGGCGGCTGATAATCAGCCCGCGGTAGACATTCACGTTTTGCAGGGTGAACGGCAGATGTCCGGAGATAATACTGAACTTGGACGGTTTGAGCTTGTGGGTATTCCGCCCTCGCCGCGCGGTATGCCGCAGATTGAGGTTACGTTTGATATAGACGCGAATGGTATTTTACATGTTACGGCAAAAGATTTAGGGACTAAAAAGGAGCAGAGTATTCGAATCACCGCGCCGACAAAATTGTCAAAAGAAGAAATTGACAAAATGGTAAAAGACGCGGAACGATTTGCCGATGAAGATAAAAAAAGAAAAGAATTAACAGAGGCAAAAAATGAGGCTGACAGTTTGCTTTATAATACTGAAAAGTCGTTGAAGGAGCATGGCGATAAGGTTGATGATTCAATTAAACAGGAGATTAACGGTAAGCTTGAAGAGTTAAAAAAGGTCAGCCAGGGAGAGGACGCTCCGGCCATAAAATCGGCGTCGGAAGCATTGATGAAAGCGTCTCATAAACTTGCCGAGGTGGTTTACGCGGAAGCCGCGAAAAAACAGCAGGCGGAAAACGCCGGGCCGTCCGCCGGGCCGTCCGCTGATGGCGCCGGACAGCAGGAAGGCGCAGGTTCATGCGGCGGCTGTTCAGCCGGTACGGAGTCAGGTGAACCGAAAAAAGAAGAGGCTGTTGAAGCTGATTATGAGGTTGTGGACGAGGATAAGAAGAAAGGAAAATGATGGGGAAGTGAAGAGTGGTAGCCGCAGGCTTTAGCCTGCGTAATAAGCGCAAACTAAAACCGGGCAAATGTAACGAAAAATGATAAACAAAAAGGTTAAAGAAAATAAACACCGTTTGCCATTGTCCTATTACCATGGAGAAATAAGGGTAACTTTTACTCTTTGTGTTGAAGACAAAAAGACGCTTTTTGTGCAAAAAGCAATCGTGGATAAGTTTATAGAAATTTTAAAGGAAGCTGGAAATAAATTTAATTGCAAGAATTGGGTTTATGTGTTCATGCCCGATCATTTACATTTAATTTTAGAAGGTGAGTCAGAACAATCGGATTTGCGGAAGACGGTAATTTTATTTAAGCAAAAAACAGGTTTTTGGTTGTCGCAATATGGTAATAATAACGGTAGCCGCAGGCTTCAGCCTGCGTTTAGATGGCAGAAGGATTTTTATGATCATATTCATCGAAAGGATGACGATTTAAAGAGGCATGTGATGTATATTCTTAATAATCCTGTAAGAAAAGGCCTTACAAATAATTGGAAAGAATATCCTTTCTCTGGTTCACTCGATTTTGATTTGAATGAAATTATTTTTTAATTTCGCAGGCTAAAGCCTGCGGCTACCATGAAAGTTGTTATGTGCCGGTTATATAAAGAAGGAAGATAAAAAATAATGAAACGTGACTATTACGAGGTTCTTGGCATTAAAAAAGACGCTTCGACAGATGAAATAAAAAAAGCCTATAGACAGCTTGCTTTGAAATATCATCCTGATAATAATCCCGGCAATAAAGATGCCGAGGAAAAATTTAAGGAAGTAGCTGAAGCTTATGAGGTTTTATCCGTTCCTGAACGGAGAAGCGCGTATGACCGGTTTGGCCATGAAGGCGCCGCGGGCGGCAGGGGCGGATTTGGACAAGGGGCGCAATGGCAGAATGTTGACCTGTCCGAGGCTCTTCACGCGTTCGCGGAGGCATTTGGAGGGGGCGGCGGTTATAGTTTTGGGGGCGGCGGTTTTGACGAATTTTTTGGGGAAGGAAGAAGGGGAAACAGACGATCCGTTAAACAAACAGGTTCGGATATACATGTGAAATTAAAGCTTAGCCTTGAGGAAATTGCCGGCGGAGTAGAAAAAACTATTAAATTGGACCGTCTCCATAAATGCGAAAGATGTAACGGAAGCGGAGCTGAGAAAGGCGCTGATTCAGTTGTTTGTCCTACATGCCATGGTAAGGGAGAAGTTCGGCAAGTGGCGCGGAGTATATTTGGACAGTCAATAAGCGTTAGCGCTTGTCCTAAATGCTATGGAGAGGGTAAAATTATTCAGAGGCCGTGTCCGGCATGCAGAGGACAGGGCCGGGTTAGCGGGGTGTCAACTATCACCGTGGATGTTCCTGCCGGTGTAATGGAAGGCAATTACATACCGCTTCGCGGTAAGGGGAATATTGGCCCGAGGAGCGGCCCCGCGGGAGACATAATTGTTATCATTGAAGAGAAAAAACATGACTTTTTTGAACGGCATGATAACGACATAATTTGCAGTGTGCCGATTAGTTTTATTACCGCGGCGTTAGGCGGCGAGGTTGAAGTTCCTACTTTGGAGGGCAAGGTTTTATTGAAAATTTTGCATGGAACACAGAGCCATAAAACATTGGTTCTTAAGGGAAAAGGGATATCGCATCTTCACGGATATGGCAGGGGAGACTTATTGGTTAGAATAATTGTCGAGGTGCCTTCAAAATTGTCTTCCCGGCAAAAAGAACTTTTAAAAGAGTTCGCGGCAACCGAGGATGAAAGCACTTTCCCGCAGGTAAAGGATTTTTTTAAAAAAGTGAAAAATTTATTTGTGTAAAAAGCACTTAGATTATTCCCCCTTTGCAAAAGGGGGATTAAGGGGGATTTTTTTAATGGAATGCTTCAAATCTCCCCTAACCCCTCTTTTCTAAAGAGGGGAATTCAGTAGTGGTAGGTTGGGTTGAGCTTGCGAAACCCAACAATTTATGGAAGATAATGTTGGGTTTAGTAAAACCCAACCTACAAAGTTGCCTTCGCGGGAATGACGGAAGTCAGGTTTAAGTTTAATTTTTAGGGTATTATGCCGATATATTTTATTCAAGATGATAATATTTCGGGCGATTTGATAAGTATCGATGGAGATAATTTTCATCATCTGGCCCACGTTCTTCGCTGTTCAGCCGGTGAAGAAATTTTCGCTTCCGATAATAAAGAAAAATTCAGGGTTAAAATAGAATCTGTTCACAAAAGGCATATTGAAGCAAGAGTTATTAAGAGAGAAAAAATACGTCCCGGCGCGGAGATAACCTTAATTCAATGTCTGCCCAAAAAGGATAAAATGGATTCGATTGTCCGGCATGTTGTTGAGTTGGGGGCAAGGAACATTTTTCCGGTTGTGAGCGCGCGAAGTGTTCCCCGTGTCAATGATAGCAAGGCTCAAAAACTTTTGTCGCGTTTCCAAAAGATCGCGAATGAGCAGGCTCAGCAGGCAGGGATAGAGATTTTGCCGAATATTTACGCGATCCAAAAATTTGAGGATGCTGTCCGTGATTTATCAAGGTTTGATTTAGTTGTTATCCCATGGGAAGAAGAGAAGTCAAAAAAAGTAAGGGATGTTTTAAGTAAGGGCGACCCGGCGGGTCGCCCCTACCTAAATGTTAAGAAACTTGCTATAATAATCGGGCCTGAAGGCGGTTTGACAAGTGAAGAAGTCCGATGTGCGGAAGAAGCCGGCGCGATTTCTGTAAGTTTGGGAGGAACGATTTTACGCGCGGAGATAGCGGGATTGGTGACGCTGGCTGTTATAAAGTATGAATTTAATTGGATGTGATGGTGGGTTGTGAATTTGTAGGGGCGAATCCATGTATTCGCCTGAATGTTGTCATTCCGAGCGGGAGCGAGGAATCTGTTGTAGGGGCGACCCGGTGGGTCGCCCGAAATGGGAGGGCGAGGCACCGCCTCGCCCCTACGGGGAAAGATTTCTCCCTTCGGTCGAAATGACAATTATTACGAAATACGAACGACGGAGTTACCATGGACTGCTTATTTTGTAAAATCATTAACAAAGAAATAAAAAGCGATATTATCCATGAAGATAAGGAATGTATAGCCTTCAATGATATTAATCCGCAGGCCCCGGTGCATTTTTTGATAATCCCCAAAAAACATATTTCTACAATATTGGATATTAAAGAGGAAGATAATAAACTTATTGGGCATTTATTTTCAATAGCTAATAAACTAGCTAAAGAAAAAAAAGTGGATTTGCGGGGTTTTAGATTGATAATGAACTGTAATCCTGACAGCGGCCAGGTTATTTATCATATCCATTTGCATGTTTTAGGAGGAAGGAAGATGAATTGGCCGCCGGGATGATGGGAAGTAGTCGCCAGTCGATAGTCGCTAGTCGCTAGTGGGAGAGGGGAAGTTTCGTCATTCCCGCGAAAGTATTGTAGGTTGGGTTGAGCTTGCGAAACCCAACAATTTATGGAAGATAATGTTGGGTTTAGTAAAACCCAACCTACAAAGCTTTCGTGGGAATGACAGAAAGAAAGCATTGTTTTAATAAATTTTGTTGTATAAATTTATTAAAAGTTGTGTTACAATATTCCATTCGTTTTATAGCGGGGAGGTGGACTTTAGAGTATGCTTGGAGTTAAAATAAAAGATAATGAGTCTTTGGAAAGTGCGCTGAGAAGGTTTAAAAAGAAGTGTGAGAAGTCGGGTATACTGATTGAAATAAAAAAACGCGAGCATTACGAGAAACCAAGCGTTAAAAAGAAACGAAAAACTTACGCTGCCCTGAAGAAAATTAAAAAAGAGCAGGAAATGTTGGAAAACGAGTAATCGGGAGATAGACAATGCATCTTTTCGATATTATTGTTTCGGTATTTTTTTCGTATATTGTTATGCGTGGGTATTTTAGAGGCCTCTTGCGGGAGGCCTTTAATTTATTTGGGATATGCGGAGGCGGGTTAATCGCGGTAAGGTTTAGTCCCGCGCTGGCGAATTTTTTTCAGGATATTTTAGGATTATCATCTGGATACGGCAAGGCGATCGCGTTCAGCCTGATTTGGATTTTTGTTTATATGTTAATGTTTTTCTGCGGGATGCTTTTACAGTATTTAGTTAAACTTTTGCTTTTAGGATGGGTGGATAGGCTCGGCGGTGTTGTTTTTGGATTGTTGAAAAGTTTTTTTATAGTTGGATTAATCGTAATAAGTTTGTTTAAATTTCCAATAGTGCCAAAATACAGAGAAGAGGTTGAAAAGACGGTAATTGTAAGGGCTATCGCCGAATGGACTCCAAGAATTTATAACCAAATAATTGACGTTTTTTCATGGAGCCGGTTTGAGACTTTTGAAGAAATGCTGAAAAAATAATAAATCTGTCATTCCGAGCGGGAGCGAGGAATCTGTTGTAGGGGCGACCCGGTGGGTCGCCCGAAATGGGCGGGCGAGGCACCGCCTCGCCCCTACGGGGAAAGATTTCTCCCTTCGGTCGAAATGACACTGCCTCCGTCATTCCCGCGCAGGCGGGAATCCAGACTAGATTCCCGCTTTCGCGGGAATGACGGGAAAACTTCGCGGGAATGATAGAACAACCAATTACGAGGAGATAAAAAAATGAAATTAAAAGAACGTTACGCCATGGCCATAGAGCCGGGAAAGAAAAACGATCCGCGCGGAAAAGATTCAATTGAAAAAGAATTACGGCGGATAAAAAAAGAATATGATGATTTAAAAGAAGACAAGAAAAATGATTTTGATTTGGAAAAATTGTCTAATCCTTATGCTGATACCAGAATTTTGTATGGGGATGGCGGCCTTGACGTTAAAAATATTCTTGTGGGGGTGGATATTGAAGGCGCGGAGATTATGTTCGCGGACAGAATGATTCAGAAAGGCCGAAAAATTGATTTGGTTGTCTCGCATCATCCGGAAGGGTACGCCCTCGCGAATTTATATCAGGTAATGGGTATGCAGGCTGATATTCTTAATCAGTTTGGGGTTTCTATCAGTGTAGCCGAGGCATTGATGAATGAAAGGATAAGCGAGGTGCAAAGAAGGCTGCTGCCGGTCAATCATACGCGGACAGTTGATATGGCGAGGCTTTTGGATATTCCTTTAATGTGTATTCATACCCCGGCTGACAATTCGGTTACGAATTATCTGCAGAAAATATTTGATAAAGAAAAACCCTGCAGGGTCTCGGACTGTCTTGATATTTTGAGAAAGATTCCGGAATATAAAGAGGCGGAAAAAAATAATGTCGGGCTGAAGGTGGTATCCGGCAATGAAAAGGGCAGATCTGGGAAGGTAATGATAGATATGACGGGCGGGACGGGCGGTTCCAAGGCTGTTTATGAAAAACTTTCCCATACGGATGTTGGAACCATAATCAGCATGCATATTTCTGATGAGCATAGAAAAGAAGCGGAAAAAAATCATGTTAATGTGATTATCGCGGGGCATATGGCGTCTGATACGATTGGTATTAATCTTGTTTTTGACGCGCTTGAGAAAAAAGAAAAATTAAATATTATTTCATGTTCGGGGTTCAGGAGGATACCATCGAGCCAAAGGTAATGCCTCAGTTACCGGTGGTAGCCGCAGGCTTTAGCCTGCGCAAAACAACGCAACCTAAAGGTTGCGGCTACCAATTTCCACCAATAACTGACAGATTGGTGATCCGACAGGCGTTTGTTGAAAAAGTATCACAGCTTTTGCCGGATTTATCATCACCTTTGTTAATTACAAATTTTGACGGGCAGAATGAAAATTACCGGATGTTTACGTTACAGACGGACCACGTGGCTCCGTCGTTTTTATTAATATTGCCTTCCGGCAAGATCTACGCCTTTGTTTCCCCAATTGAGACAAGCCTTCTTTCGGCGCTAAAAGATAAAATTGAAATAGTAGCTTATGCTTCCAGTTCTGAAATAATTCCTCTGATAAAAAAAATGATCGGTCAGTTACCTGTGGTAGCCGCAGGCTTTAGCCTGCGCGATAAACTCGTTGTCATTCCGAGCGAAGCGAGGAATCTTACACTTTTAGCCGAATATTCAGATGATTACAATTTTGATATTATTAAATATTCATGGTTGAAAAAATTAAAAAAAGAATTTAGTTTAAAACCCGCGCGGGATGTTATTTTCCCTTTGCGGACAATTAAAACTCCGTCTGAAATTAATCTGATTCAGCAATCCGTAACCGCGGCTTTTGAAATATTGGGAAAGGTTCAAAAGAAAATAAAAGCAGGCGTGACTGAAATGGATATTTATAATCTTATTTATTTTGAGACGCGAAAAAAAAACGCGGAAAATTCTTTTAAATCAATTATAGCTTCAGGCAGCCGCGCGATTAATCCTCACCCTGTCCGCGCCACGGATAAAAAGTTGAAAAACGGCGAGCTTTTGATTATTGATATTGGCGTGAGTTTTTATGGTTATACCTCGGATATTACAAGGACATTTCTTGTTGGAGGGGATATTCGCGAGCACCGATTTTATAAAATTTCACGGGAGATGTTTACTGAAATGGAATCTATCGGCCTTTCAAAAATATACCCTTTTGAGTTGGCTCAAAAAATGAAAGTGATTTCGAAAAAATATAAAGTTGATATTTATGAAAAGCACGCTTATGGACATGGGATCGGGACGGCCGTGCATGATGTTTATTCAATATCGACCCGGCGAATTGACACAAAAGAGAATAAAAATCCCCCTCTTTCCCCCTTTAAAAAAGGGGGATTAAAGGGGGATTTTTTGATGAAATTTCAGGATGGCATGGCTTTCGCGTTTGAGCCGGGTTTTTATACCAAAAAAATCGGTTTTCGATGGGAGAATAATTATTTTGTTAAGGATGGCAGAGCGGTGAGATTTAGTGAATAGTGAATAGTAGATAGTGAAGAGTTGTAGGTTGGGTTGAGGAACGAAACCCAACAAAAGTTGTGTGTGTGGGTTGTCGGGTTGTCATTCCGAGCGGGAGCGAGGAATCTGTTGTAGGGGCGACCCGGTGGGTCGCCCGAAATGGGAGG
>JBDROR010000016.1:0-3546 GCA_043809805.1 bacterium | reverse complement strand
GGTTGAGAAGCGCCTACGCCGTTAAGGATCATATCATCCAATACCCACGCAAAAGCATCGGTGAACATCATATCTAGCAACGGAGCTAGCGACATCGGACTATCCTCTAATATCTCATCAGTAGCATATGTCATGCCAATTAATTTTTTCAGAGTCAACGTAATCGCCCCAAATTTAGGCTGAGATTTCGTCTTACTGCCCTCCTCCTGCGTCCAATACAGCATCACAGACCCATGAGTATATCCGCCTGATCTGTCAACATCTTTTATGTACGGAATTCTGATACTGTTGTGTCTCATAGGAATCTGAGTACAACGCTTTATAAAGTCAGATTTTTCAACTCCCTGTTGTAACAGGGTAGAGCTAAATTCCGTTGGAATCAAAAATCCACCTTCTGAATCAGTTCCCTCTTCCATCCCAGCACCAGCAGCTTTATTCCTTATTTTTGATAGTCTTTCGTCTATGCCTGAAGGTCTGAGGGCAGCCTTCCTTACCGTTAACGCATAATCGCAAAAATCTTTAAATCCCATTTTTTGGTCTTCATCTATTTGTAGGTCTTTTCCTGAATGAATAGTTTTTGCGTTGACTAACTCTTTTTCTAACTGCTTGATCCTGTTTTCTTTTTCAATTTCTTTTGTTTCAAGCTCTTTTTTGAGATTATCTACAATCTCGGTGTTGCTTGCATTGAGTTGCGTAACTAGATCTTTTACCTCTTCTATTGTTGCAGCGCTCATAATATGTCTCCTTTAATTTCAGTTAGTTATGATATAAGTCCTTAATACCTCCAATCCTCAATCAACCTGATACCTGTAGGCATCTCCAGTTGGCTCAAGGACCTAGTATCTCTGAACTAAAGGGTGGCCGCTTAATAGGTTACCCTACCAGTAGCCTGCATCAGAGAATTATTAGTTCTTTCTTCTGACTCTTTGATAATACTGACAACCTCTGTCAGTAAATTTTTATTGTTTTCGATAAATAAAGTTTTGATTGTCTCAAGGTCTAGCCCTTTATCTTTATTTTTCTGGACCCTAAATCCTTTTAATTCTTCAAGTGTGATCTCTTTCTTTTCAGGAATATTCAAAGCTTTAGCCAATTCGTCTAATGAAAATTCATTAGATTGTTCTATCTCTTTTACTGGTTTTATTGTTGAATCCTCGGCTATTTTTATCATCTCATCTAGCACGACTACAGATTCGATTAATGTTATTTTAGCTTTCTTTATTTTTTCAAGGTTGCTCCCTGAAAGAATACGACCTACTTTATCTATTTTTTCAGGATTAGCTGAGTAATTACTATCATCTCTAACAAGAACATCATCATTTATTTCTAACGATTTTACAATATCAGGATTTTGCTCAATCCACTTTTTGGCAGTAGCCATAGTCCAGTTTTCTTTCTTAGGAAAAATAACAGTTTGTATTGTGGTGCTGGTCTCGCCCTTTAATTTGTCTATAACTGCCATAATTTTTGGCTTGTCTTTTTTAAGTGCTATTGTCCTAAAACTTCCATTCTCAAATTCATCTGGGTTTTTAATTCGATATCGATAATTTGAATCAGTTTCATCCCATCCGCTGTCAGCTGGTTTAATAATTTCGACTCCTTTTTCAATATTTTCTACAAACACCTCGGCTTCTTTTGCCAATGGGTTATCAGGTATAATAAAATATTTAGCTCTCTCGCTTTCAGAAATTAACCCTTTTGAAATGGCAATATTAATAGCGTCCTGGTTCGAGGGGACAGGCACTTTTGAATATTCGAGCATTAGCCATCTATCGTAAATTCTCTCTGTTTCTTCTATTGTTTTTTTACTCAACCCTAGAGACTGAAAATCAGTGCTTCCAAAACTTGATTTTTGGATTACAGACGTTGGAAGGAAACCAATACTATTAGCAAGAGGAAATCCATCTTTCATATAATTGTATAGATCGTTAGCAAAGGCATGTTTTGCGTATTGAGTTTTTGCAACTAGCCCATTTTCATTTGATTTTATCCAAAGATTTTTTCCTACTGGTAATAACGGTTTATCATTTGCTTTACCATGCAACCACAACACAACTGGGTTTTTTTGATAATGTGTAAGGTCTGCCCCTTGTGGTAACACGATCTCTCTGTCTCTATCAGGGGAATTAGTTGTAATATATTCTATTGAGCATCTCTCGCCATCGATAAATTTTAGGTCAGACGGGGTCAGCCCTTTTCTTATATATTCTGCATCCCCGTCGATACGATACTTGTCTTTCACTATAGATAAATCATTATTTTCAAGAACATCTCCAAGTTTAAACCGCTGTGTGATTAGTTCCATATATTCTCCCCGTTAAATTTAGTCGTACAATTTTAAGCAAAAAAAAATCCCAACATATGCAAATTATTTTTAATTTGCATGTGCTGGGCTTCTTGACAGAGTGTCCCGTTATAGTTATTTTATTTCTGTTGTTTTTTCAGTATGGTAAAAGTTTATTCCAGTGCACCCACCCTTGAAAAAATTTACTTGGATATATCCAGTAATTTTCTCCTTATCATAATTATATATTGATTTAATTACATAATCAACTAATTCTTTTAGTTCACTTTGGTTCATTTTTGGGACGCCTCTGTTTCCTAGTTGATCTAACATTTTTTACAACTTCATTCGCCTTAGCTTGTAGATTTTTTCCTGCATCAACTATATTACCATAGCTACAATATCCAACATTACCCCGTGCGCCGTCGTTGAAGATACAGGCGTAACATGGCAAACTCATATTGCCACAATTTTTAGTTTTTTTTCCTTCTAGCTGTGTTTGCATTACAGTTTCCTCCTATCAAACTATCAAACAATCAATGCTTTAAACGCACATCTACAATTAATGTTTTGCTCAGCACTTCCACTTGGATCGCCAGGGTGCATCAATTCCTCTCCTCCCACAATAAATGGAGAATCTAAAGCGACTGATTGGCCATCAACTACACGATGATCGTCCCTAGTTCTATTATCACGAGTACTAATCCATTGTTTGTTTTTAACTACACCACTTTGTTTATATCCCTCAAGCGACCCAAAATTGCTTGACTTGATAATTTCGGTACGTGCTATTCTTATAGCCTTCCAAGGGTTATCGCCAACATAACCAGCATACACCGAAGACACTCTATCAGCTAGTTGAGGAATTCCCTCGCCTTCTTTTAGCCCTTCAATGAATTGTTTTTTCAATGCCTCGTACGCTGTCGATTGCGTCTCTCTTCCGAAAAGAACACCGTTTCTTTCAATGAATTTTTCTACCCTTGGGTTAGCTACGTCAAACGATAATCCAGCAATATCAAGCCCAGATAATGACCGCTTACCATAATCAACGACAATGCCCTTATAGAAAACATCGCTTTCTTCTTGAAATAATTTCTCCCATTTTTTCTTGTTAAAAGACCAGGTAGCAGGCAAATTATCTTTCGTAATCAATTCCTTTTTTACGCCTAGATTGTTCAACACTTCTTTTTTCTGTTCATTGAACAAGACTTTTAACACTGCTAACATATATTTTTCATGCTTGGTCGTCGACTTAATAAATT
>JBDROR010000015.1:0-2022 GCA_043809805.1 bacterium | reverse complement strand
CTAAATTCAGGGACATCCAATATTCCCTGTCTTCCATCTATTTTGTCTCCCAGATAACTTTGGAAATAAACTTATTAGCGAGGTTACTATTCGATTTCTGGATATAAGCTATTTCTTCAAGTAAATTATTATAAAGCCGGGCCCATATCTCTTTTTCTTTTGTGGAAAATACATTTTCCTTATTTTGCCAATACAGGTCTTTTATTATATCGGAGATAGAAAACGGGTCGCCTTTTTTCATAAGGCCGATATAATTTGAATACCTCTCCGACCAGCCGGTATTGCCCGATAAAACAACGGATTTTTTTAAATGATCAATAAACTCCTTTAATTCGTGCCCTGTTTTAATCGCCCTTATTCCTAATTCCGAGGACCGTTCAGCCGGGACCATTATCTTTGACCCCTTGGTATTAAACACATAAAATTTTTCCTTCCTCCCGGAAAACTCCGTATCCTCAATTGTGTCTATACGAACAATCCCATATAACGGGTAAAATACATCCTGTCCTATTTGAAACATGATTCTCTCCTTTTTAATCCCCCTCCTTCCCCCTTTGAAAAAGGGGGATTTAGGGGGATTTTCAACAACTATGTTTATCCTTATCCGGAAACCTGCCCTTTTTAACTTCATCCTTAAATGCCAAAAAGGCCTTTGTTATTTCTTTATCCAAATCCGTATATTTTTTTACAAATTTCGGCAAAAATGTAGGAAATAACCCTAACATGTCATAAGTAACCAAAACCTGTCCGTCACAGTGCGGCCCCGCGCCAATCCCAATCGTAGGTATAGATAAACTTTTAGTAATTTTCTTAGCAAGTTCTAAAGGAATTTTCTCCAATACAATCGCAAAAACACCTAATCTTTCAAGTAATTTCGCGTCAGAAATAATTTTGTCAGCTTCTTTTTTGTCCCTGCCGCGTGTTTTATAACTTCCAAATTTGTGAATAGCCTGCGGGGTTACCCCCAAATGCCCCATAACCGGAATATCCGCTTTAATGATTGAAGAAATAATATTGGAAATCTCAGCTCCGCCTTCAACCTTAACAGCATTTGCCCCTCCTTCCTGAACCATTCTTCCCGCGTTGCGAACTGCCTCTTCATTCGAAATCTTGTAGGACAAAAACGGCATGTCGGCAATAATCAGACTTTTTTTGTTGCCTCTGCCCACGGCCCTTGTATGATAAATAATATCGTCAACCGTAACAGGCAGCGTTGTCTCATACCCGAGCACTACCATGCCCAGCGAATCGCCAATAAGCACCGCGTCAATTCCCGCTTTTTCCATCATAAAAGATATTGGATAATCATAGGCGGTCAACATCGCGATCTTTTCGCCGTTTTGCTTCATTTCTTTTAAAGTGACTGTGGTAATTTTATCCATAATCCTCGTATATTGTCGTTCGTATATCGTATTTCGTTCCCGTAGGGGCAGCCCTGTGTGGCTGCCCTCTTTTACAGGGCGACCACATAGGGTCGCCCCTACGAGCGACCAGCGACCTCCTTTAACGGCTCCAGAACAAAAGACCTGTTCTTAACCTCCGGATGAGGAATAACCAACCCGCGTTTTTTAATATTCAGATCATTATAAAAAATAATATCAATATCTATGTTTCGCGGCCCCCACTTTGCAAACTTTATCCGGCCCATCTTCTTTTCTATAGATTTAATAAAAAAAAGCAATCCGTCCGGCGGCAGTTTAGTTTTAATCTTAATTACAGCATTAATAAAATCAGGCTGTCTCTTTTCGCCAAACGGCGGCGTTTCATAAAAAGATGAAACCTTTTCAACAGCTATTAATACATTTTTTCCCATTTCATTAATAGCATAATAAAGATTATTTCTTCTATTCCCAAGATTCGAGCCTAAACTTAAAAAAATCCCGGACCTTTTTTTATTTTCTAACGCACCATTTTTATCATTTCGAACTATTTGTTAAATCTTTCCCCGTTGGGGCGTGGGGGTGCCTCGCCCTCCCATTTCGGGCGACCCACGGGTTCGCCCCTACTCCCTGCAAATTTCAA
>JBDROR010000014.1:0-8056 GCA_043809805.1 bacterium | reverse complement strand
AACTTCAGGGTATGGTGGAGAAAAAACAAGTTGAGATAGACAGGTTGGGCGCGGATATAGAAAGCTTGCAAAAAGCCATGGAAGAACAGGTTATGTTAAGCGCGGAAAAGAAAAAAGAGAAAGAAGATGTTATAAATAGGAAAATGGAAACTTACCAAAGGTTAGCTTTGTCGGCAAAAAAAGAGATATCAAGAAAAGAGGCTGAACTCACAGAGCCGCTTATTAAAAAAATAAGGGATATTATTGACAAAATTGGACAGGGGAAAGGGTATAGCCTGATACTCGAGAAAAGTTATAGTTCTGTACTCTATGGCTCTCCGGAAATAGATTTAACCGGTCTGGTTATAAAAGAATTGAACGAAGTAAAATAATAAAAATCCCCCTTTTATTCCCCCTTTGGAAAAGGGGGATTTAGGGGGATTTAAGGATTATCACAATGAAAGCAGAAGAAATTGCCAAAATAGTTTCTGGCGAATTACAAGGCGATGGCAATCAGGATATTAGCGGTTTTGGCGGACTTGAAGACGCAAATGAAAGCGAAATTACTTTTATTCAGGAAGAAAAGTATTTGTCTCTTTTAGAAAAAAGTTTATCCTGTTGTGTACTTGCTTCTTTTAACTTGAAGAATAAAATTCAAAAAAAGACGGTGATTTATGTTCAGGATCCCTATTTTTCATTTATATTTTTAATTAATAATTTAATCTCGGGAAAAGAATGCGCGCATGGTATTCATCCAAGTTGTATATTGGGGAAAAATGTTAAAATTGCGAAAAGCGCGTTTATTGGCCCATACACAATTATTGGAGACGGGGTAGAGATAGGGGATAAAGTAGTTGTTATTGGACAGTGTTACATAGGAAGTAATTCAAAAATTGGCGAGGATAGTAAAATTTATTCTCATGTGACTATTTATGATGGGGCCTGTATAGGGAAAAGGGTTATTATTCATTCGGGAGTTGTAGTTGGAAGTGACGGGTTTGGTTATATACAACGTCAGTGTAAACATGTTAAAATACCGCATCTGGGGAGTGTTAATATTGAAGATGACGTTGAAATAGGTTCAAATACATCTATAGACAGAGGCAAGTTTAAGAATACAAAGATTGGCAAAGGAACAAAAGTTGATAATTTAGTTCATATAGGCCACAATGTTTCCATAGGCGAGAATTGTTTAATTGTGGCGCAAGCCGCGTTTGGCGGTAGTTGTAAGGTGGGAAATGGAGTCGTAATTGCCGGGCAAGTTGGAATTACCAATGGCATAGAGGTAGGCGACAGGACTATTGTCGCGGCTCAATCCGGTGTTACCAAATCTCTTCCTTCATGTGGAATATTTTGGGGGACGCCTGCGAGACCGTTAAATGAAACTAAAGAACAATTGGTTTTAATGAATCAGCTTAAGGATATGAAAAAAAGGATTTTGAATTTAGAAAAAAAATTATGAACCCAGCCCTTCCTAAGAATAAAAGGAAGGGTTTGGTGAACCCAGCCCCTCATAAAATAACTGGATGGGGTCTGAAGTAAGGTAGCTTTTTTAAAAAAATGAATGTATTGTTTAATGATGAAAGTAGAGGTGAGGGGCTGGGTGAATAATTAGGTCAGTGGTAGTTATAGGAGGAAGGGCTGGGTGAAGCAAAAAACATTAAGGAAGGAAGTATATTTTTCAGGCACCGGATTACATACAGGGGATAAAATTACTATAAAAATTTTACCCGCTAAAGCAAATACCGGCATTCGGTTTATTCGAATAGATAAATCAAAACATGAAATGATAAATGGAAATATTGACAGTGTAATTAACAGCAAGAGAGAAGTAACCTTGGGCCATGATAAGACTACTATTCATACTGTTGAACATTTGTTAGCGGCTTTTTCCGGTTTGGAAGTAGATAATGCCTTTGTTGAAATGGATGCGGGCGAACCTCCTGTAGCCGACGGCAGTTCCAAGCCTTTTGTTGATTTGATATTAGGCGCCGGACTGGAAGAGCAGGAACAAAACAGAAAAATTATTGTTATAGATAAACCAATATGGGCGGGTTTAGGCGATAGATATCTTGTCGCTTTGCCCTCTAATGAAATGAAAATAAGTTTTACAATAGATTTTAATCATGCTGTTCTTAAAACACAATTTGCCGATTTTAAAATTAATCCTGAAATATTTAAGAACGATATTGCCCCGGCGCGGACCTTTGGATTTTTAAAAGAGGTAAGAGAACTTAGAAAAAATGATTTGGCGCAGGGCGGCAGTTTGGAAAATGCGGTAGTTATTGGAGAGACCGGCATTCTTAATGAGGAATTGCGATTTGACAATGAATGTGTCCGGCATAAAATTTTAGATTTGATTGGAGATTTATATCTTCTTGGAAAACCTATTTTGGCGCATATTATCGCCATTAAATCGGGCCATTCGTTAAATGTTGAATTGGTTCAAAAAATCAAGGAGAAATATGATGGAAATATCTGAAATTCAAAAAATACTTCCGCACAGATATCCGTTTTTGTTAGTGGATCGAATTATTGAGATAAAAAGCGGAGAAAAAATTGTTGGCATAAAAAATGTTACTATTAATGAACAATTTTTTGTCGGCCATTTCCCTGGCCGTCCGATTATGCCCGGAGTATTAATTATTGAGGCGATGGCGCAGGTAGGAGGCATACTTCTTTTAAAAGAGTCCCAAAAACAAGGTGAACTTGTTTATTTTATGGCTATGGATGGCGTTAAATTCCGTAAACCGGTAGTTCCCGGTGACCAATTAAGGTTTGAGGTAAACGTATTAAAGAAAAAAGGACGGGTTTGTAAAATGAGGGGAGAGGCGTTTGTAGATGGTAAATTGGTCGCGGAGGCGGAATTGATGGCCACTATAGACTCAGGAGATAAAAAATGAACCACAGAGATCACAGAGATTTGCTCTGTGTTCTCAAAAGGATTGATTCCTTTGTGTTCTTTGTGGTTAATCTTTAATATTACGGGTTCTGAAAAGGGAGAAAATGATGAAAATTCATCAAACGGCGATAATTGATAAAAAGGCAAAGCTGGGGAAAAATGTAGATATAGGCCCGTATGTTATAATAAAAGAGAACATTGAAATTGGAGATGGAACTGTTATTGATGCTCATGTATATATTGAGGGAAAAACAAAGATTGGGAAAAATTGTCATATATATGCCGGTGCGGTAATTGGGACTTCTCCTCAGGATGTAGGTTATAAAGGTGATCAGAGCAGTGTTCTAATTGGTGATGATAATATTATAAGAGAATATGTCACGATTCATCGGTCTAAGCATAAAGACGGGATAACAAGTATCGGGAATGAAAATTTTTTTATGGGTTCTGTGCATATCGCCCATGATTGTAAAATCGGTAATAAAGTTGTTATTGTTAATTATAGCGCCGCGACAGGACATGTTATTATCGAGGATAAGGCATTTGTTTCAGGAATGGTAGGAATTCATCAATTTGTTCGTATAGGAACAATGGCAATGATTGGCGGTATGTCTAAAATTACTCAGGATGTTCCCCCTTATGTTATAGTGGATGGGCATCCGGCGAAACCTTATGGTTTAAACAAGGTGGGATTGGTAAGAAATAAGGTTATCCAGCATGCAAGGGCGGAATTAAAAAAAGCGTATAAAATTCTTTATAGCCGAAATATGGCTGTAGATAAAGCCATTAATATAATTAAGGATGAGCTTGATTTATCGTTGCCGGAAGTGAGACATTTTGTTGAGTTCGTTGAATCTTCGAAAAGAGGCATTTGTAAGTAGGGGCGAATCCGTGTATCCGTCAGCTTGTTGTCATTCCGAGCACATGCTTTGTCATTTCGAGCGAAGCGAGAAATCTATTGTAGGGGCGCAATTTATTGCGCCCAGAAATCAGGGCGTGATAAATCACGCCCCTACGGAAGAAAGATTTCTTCCTTCGGTCGAAATGACAGTTATAGCGGTTTTATTAAAGATTTTTAACAGAACAAGTGACAAAATTGGGGAGATAAAAGATGAAAGAACTTAGGGCTGGAGTTGTTGGAGCCGGGCATATGGGTGAATATCATGTCCGGGTTTACGCGGAGTTAATGGGGATTAAACTTGCCGCGGTGTGTGATGTTAACAAGGAAAGGGCGAATGAAGTGGCAAACCACTACAATACCATAGCCTTTAATGACTATCACCATTTATTCGACAAGGTTGATTTTGTAAGTATCTCTGTCCCGACTTGTTTGCATTATAAAATCGCAAAGGACTTTTTATCCGCGGGGATTCCTGTTTTATTAGAAAAGCCGATGGCGCGAACCGTTGAAGAGGGTAAAGAATTATTTCATATCGCGAAGGAAAAAGGTGTTGTTTTGCATATTGGCCATGTGGAACGTTTTAACGCGGCGGTTCAGGAATTAAAAAATATAGTTGAAAATCCAATGCTTATAGAAACAAGAAGGCTTGGCCCATATAATCCGAGGGTTAAAGATATAGGTGTAGTTATGGATTTGATGATCCATGATATTGATATTATTCTTAATCTCGTAAATTCTGAAATTGAGAAAATTAATATAACCGGGGCGTCAGTTTATTCAGAACATGAAGATTTGGCTAATCTTCAGATGATATTTAAATCAGGATGTATGGCTAATATTACCGCGAGCCGTGTTACAGAGCATAAGATAAGGACGCTTGCTGTGACCCAGAAAGACGCTTATATTTTTCTGGATTATACAGATCAGGATTTGCATATCCACCGGCAGGCCGCGAGTGAATATATACTTACTAAAGAGGCGTTAAGATATAAACAGGAGTCTTTTATTGAACGTATATTCGTTCATAAAGACAATCCGTTGAAATTAGAGATTTTACATTTTATAGATAGTGTTATTAAAAAGGAAAAATCAAATTCTGAAATGAGTGATTTAAAGTCTTTGTCAATGGCGCTTGATGTCGTCGAAATGCTCAAAAAACAAAAGATGATTCCAGCACATAATTTATGTGCCGGATGAAAGATAAAAATGGGAAACAGAGGGATTGGATTAATAGCTGGCAGTGGAAGAATTTCAGTTATCCTTGCTCGTTCAATGAAAGAAAATGGATTGGATGTTACCGCGATATCATTGGATAAAAATATTAACCGCGAACTGGGGAAATATGCCGGTAAAATTTACAATTTTGCTCCCACGCAAATAGGAAAGATAATTTCCAAGCTTCAGGACGAAAAAATAAAAGAAGTAGTTATAGTCGGTAAGGTAGAAAAAGGACTGCTTTATAAAAATCTTAAATTTGATTTAAGGTCGATTAAAATATTAAGCAGGCTCAAAGACCGGCATGACGCGACTATACTTTTAGCGATAGTTGATGAATTATCCGGTGAAGACATAGAAGTATTGCCTCAAACGAAGTATTTATCCCATTTGCTTTTTCCATCCGGCACTTTAACAAAAAGAAAACCAAGTGAAAGTGAAAAAGAAGATATTATTTTTGGGATGTGTGCGGCCGAGAAAATCGCGGAAATGGATATAAGCCAGACAGTTGTTTTAAAAAATAAGGCAATTTTGGCTATTGAGGCAATAGAAGGTACGACTGAGGCGATAAGAAGAGGAACATCTATGAGTAAAGAAGCGGTTATTGTTAAAACCAGCAAAAAGCATCAAGACCCGCGTTTTGATATCGCGACGGTTGGAGTAGAAACAATTAAGGTTATGATCGAAGGAAAGGCTAGTTGTCTGGCAATTAAGGCAGGCAGAACATTTTTAGTGGATAAAGAAGAAGCAGTTAGAATGGCTGATAAGGCGGGAATAAGTATAGTTATTGTTTAAAATGGAAATGTCATTCTGAGTAGGGGCGACCCTATGTGGTAGCCCTGTAAAATAGGGCAGCCACGCAGGGCTGCCCCTACGGAAGAAAGATTTCTCCCTTCGGTCGAAATGAGGAACGGTATGATCGGGTTGTTATTCCGAACGGTTTATTGTCATTCCGAACGAAGTGAGGAATCTTATACTGAATAGTGAGTTGCAATGTAGAAAAAATTGAGGAATAACATGTCAAACAAAATTTTAATCGTAACAGGGGAGGCATCAGGTGATTTGCATGGCGGATTATTAACCGATGAATTAAAAAAAATAAACCCGGATTTGGAAATTTTTGCCGTCGGCAGTAAAAAAATGGAGGCCTCGGGCGCGAAAATAATATTTGAATCGACACAACTCGCGATATTTGGCTTTACGGAAATGTTTTCACGCCTGAATTTGATTAAAGAAGCGTTTGATAAAATTAAAGAATTTGTACGGGCGGAACGGCCGTCTTTAGTTGTTTTAATAGATTATCCGGGTTTTAATATCCGTCTGGCGGGTTTTTTGGATGAGCAAAAAATTCCGGTTATTTATTACATTAGCCCTCAAATTTGGGCGTGGAACAAAGGGCGTATCAATGTTTTGAAAAAATTGGTCAAAAAAATGATTGTGGTTTTTCCTTTTGAAGAAGAGATTTACAAAAGTAATGGAATGGATGTTGAGTTTGTCGGCCATCCTCTTTTAGATTTAGTTAAACCTAAAATTTCAAAAAAAGAAATAATAGAAAAATTTGGATTTACTGAAGGTGAGAACAGTCCGATTATCGGCCTTTTACCCGGAAGCAGATATGAAGAAATAAATAATTTATTGCCTGTAATGGTTAATGTTTGCAGAAAACTGAAAAAGAACATACCTGCAATCCAGTTTTATATTTGTTGGGCGAATAATCTGGATATCAAACTGATTGAGAAAAGATTAAAAAAGGCGAATTTTCCTGTTTCGATTATAAGCGGATGGAATTATGAGCTTATCTCCGTATCTGATCTGGTCATGGTCGCGTCAGGAACAGCGACATTGGAAACGGCTATTTTAGAGACACCAATGGTAATTTTGGGGAAAATAAGTTTTTTTTCATCTCTTTTAGCCAGGATTCTAATTAAAATACCGTATATCGGACTTCCGAATATTTTGGCGGGGGAAATGATTGTGCCTGAACTTTTTCAGGAAAATGTCAGAACAAAGAAGGTTTTTTTAGCCGTATTGGAATTAATACGAAATGAAAATACGCGAAAGAAAATGAGGAACAAATTGACGGCTGTCCGTGAAAAATTAGGCGATTCCGGGGCGGCCGGCCGTGCGGCGCGTGCGATTATAAATGAAATGGACAAAATCCGTCATTCCCGCGAAAGCGGGAATCTATTGTAGGGGCGGGACGCCCTATATGAAGAAAGATTTCTCCCTTCGGTCGAAATGACAAATGGTTGGTCGAAATGACAGTTATGCGGTCGGGTTGTCATTCCGAAACGAAGTGAGGAATCTTATACTGACAATTAACAAGTTACGGAGATTTACAGTTGAACCCCGCCCCTCTAATTAGGGAAGTAGGGCAAATTAAAGAGAGTAAAATGGAAGGAATAAATAATTCGTTATCGAAATCATTTAAGAGGAGCGGGGTGAAAGATTTAAAAAGACTATATAGATACATAAAACCTTATTGGGGAAAGGTATTTATTGCCTTTGGTTTTATATTTTTGTTTTCAATTTTTAACACAATACAGTTTTGGGTATTTAAAATATTAATTGATGAAAATTTTATTGGAAAGAATTTAGCAAACCTGAGTTATATTCTATTATTTGGATTTTTAATATTTTTTTTAAAAGGTGTTTGCCAGTATGGCCAGGAATATTTAATGTCGTATGTGGGACATGGTGTAGTCAGGGATATTCGCGATAGTATTTATACTCATCTCCATTCTCTGTCGTTAGGTTTTTACAATAAAAAGAGAACAGGGGATTTAATGTCGCATCTTTTAAATGATATGGTAATAATACAGAATACGATTAGTATTCTTGTTTCGGACATTATCCGCCAGCCATTAGTTGTTGTGGGATTATTGGGATATATTTTTTATCTCCATTGGAAATTAGCTTTTTTATGTGTAGTCATTTATCCGCTTGCTATTTATCCTATTATAAAATATAGCCAAAAACTTAGAAGAATAAATGTTAAGGTGCAGGAAAAAATGTCTGATATTTCAGCATTGCTGCAAGAGGTATTTTCAAGCATACCC
>JBDROR010000013.1:0-15659 GCA_043809805.1 bacterium | reverse complement strand
CCTTTCCTCTGGCGTATCATGGCTCTCGATACCCATTTAGTTACATTATAAACGCTTTTCAGATTAACATCTATGACATCTTCCCAATCTTCAACACTCATCATCGCTAGGAAATTATCTTTTTTTAATCCGGCATTATTTACCAATATGTCGATCTCTTGATATTTTTCGGTGATAAAATCTACCATTTTCTCAACCTCTTTACCATTCGTCACATCAGCGCGATAAGCCTCGATACTACAATTCTTACGTCTTAGCGTATCAACTAATTCCGCAACTTCTTTTTCACTTTTATTATAATTAGCAACTACTCGAGCACCATGTAAACTCAAGACCTCAGCGATAGCCCTCCCTATCCCACGGCTAGCTCCAGTTACAAGTGCATTTATTTTTATCTATTTTCGCGAGGGTTTTTGCTCCGCCCTGTATTGCCTGAACCGAACAGGCTGTAATACAAAGCCCGCATTTTTTACATCGGGTTTCGTCGACTTCAAACCTTAAAAGCTCCGCGCAAATACCTGCTTTGCATTTTTTCTCAACAATATGTTCATCATATTCCTTGTCAAAATATCGCAGAGTCGTTATAACCGGATTGGACACTGTCTGCCCAAGCCCGCATAGAGAAGTGCTTTTAACAGTCTCGGCAATATGAACCAGATTAACTTTGTCATCCGGTGTTCCTTTTCCCTCACAAATGCGGTCTAGGATATGAAGCATCTGGCTAATACCCAAACGGCATGGCGTACATTTTCCACAGGATTCATTTTTGCAGAATTCGAGAAAGAAACGCGCAAGGTCAACCATACAGCTTCCTTCATCAAGAATCACCGCGCCGCCCGAACCCATAATAGCGCCCACACCAGCCAATGATTCATAATCTATCTTCGTATCACCCAATGACGCGGGAACACATCCGCCTGACGGCCCGCCAATCTGTATTGCCTTAAATTTCTTCCTTGTCGCCATTCCTCCAACGACCTTATAAACCATATCGTTAATTGTAATTCCCATTGGAACTTCGACGAGGCCCGTGTTCTTAATTTTTCCCGTAACCGCGAATACTTTTGTCCCTTTACTTTTTTCTGTTCCCAAAGACGCGAATTTTTTCCCGCCTTCATTAATTATGTATGGAATATTCGCCAGCGTTTCAACATTATTGATATTCGTCGGCCTACCCCATAAACCTGACTGAGCCGGATAAGGCGGACGCGGTCGCGGCATCCCTCTTTCACCCTCAATAGACGCAATAAGCGCTGTCTCTTCCCCGCAAACAAACGCGCCCGCTCCTTCTTTTACAACAATGTCAAAATTAAAATCACTGCCAAAAATTTTCTTTCCAAGAAATTTTTTTTTCTTAGCCTGTTCTATAGCTAAATTTAGTCTCTTTACAGCTCGAGGATATTCGCCCCTGCAATAGATATAACCTTTGCTTGCGCCAATCGCGTACCCGCCGATAATCATCCCTTCAATTACGGTATGCGGATCGCTTTCGAGCGTGCTTCGATCCATAAACGCGCCTGGATCACCTTCATCCGCGTTACAGATAAAATATTTCTGATCGGACTTTTGTCGAAATGCCAAATCCAACTTTTTCCCTGTAGGGAAACCCGCGCCGCCTCTTCCTCGCAGTTTGGATTTTTTGACTTCTTCAATTACCGCCGTTTGTCCCATCTTTAAAGCTTTTTTAAGGGCTTTATATCCGCCAACTTTTATATAATCATCGATATTGTCAGGATCAATAAAACCGCAATGCTTCAAAACAATCCGAACCTGACGTTTAAACATTGGTGAATCTGACAGCCCAAAAACCCATTCCTTAACCGGATTGCCTTTTTCGAGATGTTCAAAAATAATCTTCTGAACCATCTCAGGCCTGACTTTTTCATAAGTGACACGGTTTTTGCCCGGCACTTCCACATCCACCAACACCTCACAAGAACATATACCAATACAACCTGTGGAAATTATTTCAACACTTTTCTTTTTATCTCCCAACTGAGAAATAAAAGTATCATAAACGTCCTGCGCCCCCGCGGCCAAACCGCAAGTCGCCATACCGATATATACTTTGGTTCCTTTTTTTATCATTTATTCCTCCTGCCTTTTTAATCTGTCCACCACTTCTCCAACCTTTTCTTCATCCAAATTTCCATGAATATTATCACCAACCATCATTACAGGCGCCAATCCGCAAGTCCCCAGACAAGACACCGGCGATAGTGTAAATTTATTATCAACAGTTGTATCCATATCAGTCAATTCCAATTTTTCTTTCATCTTATTAATGATACGCTTGGCGCCTTTAACATGACAGGCCGTCCCCTGGCAAGGACGCAAAAGATGTTTCCCAACCGGCTGTAAACGAAAATAAGAATAAAAAGTGGAGACCGCGTAAATCTGGCTCACCGGAACATCCAATTTTTCCGCCACCATATCCATCATCTCTTCACTGATATAACCATCCGCCTCTTGAACTTTTTGCAAAAGAGGAATGACGTATTGTTTCCCCTGATGGGGAAATTTTCCTACCAATTCTTTTGTTTTATGGACAATCTTTTTTTGCTTCATAATTCTCCTAATTTCTAGCTGTTTGTCGTCCGTCATTTGCGGTTGTCATTTCGACCGAAGGGAGAAATCTTTCTCCGTACGGGCGACCGGCCGGTCGCCCCTACAATAGATTCCTCGCTCCCGCTCGGAATGACATCCAAAAGCCTTACCGCTTATCCATTATTTTTTACTGACAACTATCGACTGACGACTAACGACTATTTTATCCTCCCCGGGTGGCTGTAAACTGTCATTGTTTCCCCCCGCAAAAATCCAATTAATGTTAAGTTAAATTTCTTACTTAAATCTATTGCCAAACTTGTTGTCCCTGAAATGGACGCAACAACCGGCGCACCCAGTCGGATCACTTTTAAAATCATTTCATAACTTGTTCGGCCGCTTAAAAAAATAACTTTATCCTGACAATTAATTCTTTTGCTGAAAACATAACCAATGACCTTATCCAACGCATTATGCCTGCTAATATCCTCTTTCAATAAAATAAGTCTGCCGTTTTTATCAAAAAGTCCGGCGGCATGTGTCCCGCCGGTTAATTTAAACACCTTCTGTTTTTTAGCTATTTTTTTATCAAGATTAATTAAATTTTTAAGAAAAAATGCTCCTGTCCCCGATAAAGGCACACTCTGGGCTCCGCCGGAGTTTATCCTCGAGAAATCGGGGACGGGAACGACGCATGGCTTCCCGCCTTCGCGGGAATGACGGTTCCTCCCCTTTAACTCAACAACAACAGTATTTTTCCCTTTTCCCTTTGAACAATAACGGACAAAATCTATTTCTTCCAGATGATTAACAACCCCCTCGCTGTAAAGAAACCCAAGAACCAGATTTTCCTCATCACCCGGGGTCCGCATTAATACAGCGTAGGGTTTACCGTTTACCAAAATATTGAGCGGTTCTTCCCGAACTACTCTATCCCTTTTCACCCAGCCCTTCCTCCTATAACCTATTCACCCTAGTCCTTACTTTTATTTTTAGGAAGGGCTGGGTTCATCCGCAAATCCCTTACGTCATTCCCGCGAAGGCGGGAATCCAGTATCCCTTCCCCTGACAACTCAAACATAACCCATCAACATTATTCTTGTCGGGAAATAATTCTCCGCATTTTTTACATATTATCAAAGGCAAATGTTTTTCCTTTTCCAACTCAACTTTTACGCGGCTAAAAGAAAATAAGGAGCTATTCAACCGCTTTATTTCTCCTAAGATGATCTCAAGATTACCCTCTTTGTCTTTCTCCTTACGCGTAAACCATTTATAAAAAACCGTTTCAGAAGGAACCTTTTTTAAATCAACCCAAATCCTGACACCTTCTTTTGTTTTTTTATCATAAAGAGTCAGGGCAAAGTTGCCATAATCAAAAACCTTTAACCAGCCATTGCCAACGGTACACGGCGTCATTAACTGCACAGAATCAGGCAGGCATTTCACGGTTTCAACTACAGCGTCAATCATGTCCCGCGAACCAAGCAGCTCACGCGCCTTTTCGATCATAAAAAATCCAAGATAAAGACCCGGAGCCAATATGCCATGGAAAAGGGCCGCATCCTGTAATAAATCGTCATCCAGTTTTCGCCAACGAGCCATAATTCTTACCTAAAAATCTCCATAACTTGTTAACTCTCATTTCGACCGCACAACGGGCCTCTCCACTATATCTTCTCCAACCTCACCGCACACGCCTTATACTCCGGCGTCCCTGCAATCGGGTCAAAAACAGAATTAGTCACCGTATTTGTCAATGTATCAATATAATGGAATGAAGCAAAAAATCTTCCCTGCCGCGCCTTTTCAGTAACCCTTGCTTTAATTTTTATTTTTCCCCTGCGGGAAATTAAATTGATATCCTCACCGTCGGAAATTACTAATTTTTTTGCATCAGACGGATTAATTTCCAGTGTCTCTTTCGGCCAAAGTGTCATAATCCCGCTGCTTCGTCTTGTCATTGAACCGTTATTATAATGCTCCCGGCGGCGGCCTGTAATTAAAACAAATGGATATTCTTTATCCGGCATCTCAATTGGATATTTATGTTCAATCGCGTTAAATTTAGCCAACTTTGAAGGACGGTTAAAGCTCTTTTCATACATTGTGCATGTCCCGCCATGTTTTCTATCCAGAACCGGCCATTGCAATCCTTTATCAGCTAACCTATGATAAGTTACTCCTGCAAACATTGGCGTCAAAAACGCAATCTCTTCCATAATTTCCGAAGGGCTGTTGTAATGCATCGGATACCCCATCGCGGCACAAATATCCACTATTGTCTGCCAATTTTCCCGGCCGCAGAGCGGTGGAATAGCCTTATGAACAAGCTGAATCCTTCTCTCTCCGTTTGTAAACGTTCCATTACATTCCGCGAAACTTGCGGCAGGCAAAACAACATCGGCGATTTCAGTAGTCTTAGTTGGAAAAATATCCTGAACAACCAGAAACTCAAGCTTTTCAAGCGACTTCTTAACAAGACTTATATTCGGATCGGTATGACATGGATCCTCTCCAAGAATAAACAGCCCTTTAAGTTTACCTTCATGAGCCGCTTCAATCATCTTTGTTGACTGCATACCTTTTTTCTCAGGTAGTTTTACTTCCCAAACCTTTTCAAATTTAGCGCGCACAACAGGGTCTTCGACTGACTGGTAACCCACATAGACATTCGGAAGCGCGCCCATATCACAAGCGCCTTGAACATTGTTCTGGCCTCGCAGTGGATTGACTCCAGTCGAACGCCGTCCGACATGTCCGCAAATAAGCGCCAAATTTCCTAAAGACATAACATTCTGCGTTCCCGTATTATGTTCAGTCATGCCAAGACTGTAAAGAATCATCGCCTTTTCCGCCTTCGCGTATAATCGCGCGGCTTCAATAATTTTTCCCTTATCAACACCTGTAATTTTTTGGACATAGGCAGGGGTATATTTTTTAACTAATTTTTTTAAAGCCTCGTAACCTTCTGTGCGTTCTTTAATAAATTTCTTATTAGCCAGCCCCTCACTGATAATGACATTCAACATTCCATTGAGAAGAGCGATATTTGTTCCCGGCCGTAAATCAAGCCAGATATTCGAACGTTTAACCAATTCGATTTTGCGCGGATCTCCAACAATTAATTTCGCCCCTTTTCGCAATGCCTTTTTGACATTAAGCCCTACAATCGGATGGGCCTCAGTTGTATTCGAACCAATAACAAAAAGGACATTTGCGTCTTCAATTTGATCAAAAGAATTAGTCGCGGCGCCGGAACCAAAACAAGCGCTTAAACCGGTAATTGAAGGGGAATGACAAATACGCGCGCAATTATCAACATTATTAGTTCCAAAAACCGCTCTGGCTAACTTGGTAACTAAATAATTCTCTTCATTAGTGCAGCGGGAAGAAGAAAACGCGCCTAAACTATCAGCTCCGTATTTCTTCTTTATTTCCAAAAATTTCTTAGCCACATGGCCAATCGCTTCTTCATAAGTCGTTTCAACCAATTTCCCGTTTTTACGTACCATCGGTTTTAAAATTCTATCCGGGCTATGGACAAACTCATAACCAAACCGGCCCTTGACACAAAGATTGCCGTGATTAACCGGCCCTTCAAAACATGAAGTGACCTTAACCACTTTACTGTCTTTTACATTAAGATAAAAATTACATCCAGTCCCGCAATAAGTGCAAGTCGTCCGCTGTTTCCTAATTTCACCGGCCCGGCCTTTTCCCTTACTTGGTTTTTCAGTTAAAGCTCCGGTGGGACAAGCCGAAACACACTGGCCGCAAAACTCGCAGTCCGATTCTTCCATAGAACGGTATATGGGAGTTGTTATCACGGTATTAATGCTTCGTTTCGCAAAAGCCCAAACATCGCGTTGAACAACTTCATGACAAATTCTGACACATTTGCCGCAGTTTATACATTTGTTCCGATCTAATTCTATTAAAGGGTTATCATTTGTTAAAGTAAACGTTTTTTGTTCTTTACACAACGGTTCTATATTATCAATATTATAATAATAAGCCAAATCCTGTAATTTGCAATCTCCTGATTCATTGCAGGTCATACATTCGTTAGGATGATTAGCCAGTATAAACTTAAGAATCATTACCCGATGGTGATGTAAAAGTTCGTTGTTTGTGGCAACTTTCATTCCTTCTTTAATTTTCACCGTACAAGAGGTTACCATGCCGCGCATTCCTTCAATCTCGACTATACACATGCGGCATCCGCCATAAGCTTCGAGGCGCGGATCGTGGCATAAATGCGGAATAAAAACCCCATTTTCTATCGCTACATCCAAAACACTCTGGCCTTCATTCCCTGTATAAACCTTTCCATCAATAACAAGAGATATTTTTCGCATCTTAAATCCTCCATCAAAAAAAAACCGCCTGAGTATCCAATATTATATTAGAATGCCCAGACGGTCGACTAAAATCTTTTCTCTATTTTATACTCCCCGATGGTATTATCCATCCTCAGATGTGTATCATAATGATACACATCATGCCGTCAGTTGTATAAAACTTTAATTTTGAATTGTAATTCTACCATTTATCTTTTGTTTGTGTCAAGCATATTTTTTTTGTGAATCATTGGCACAAATCTTACCGCAATAATATTTTTAACTACCGGCTTCCCATCTATTTTTTTAACCAATTTCAGCTCCTGAAAATAATCACCGACAGGGATAACCAATCTGCCTCCTTCAGCCAATTGTTCAATTAATGCGCCCGGAATCTCTTCCGGCGCGCAGGTAACAACAATCGCATCAAACGGCGCGTGTTCCGGCCAGCCTAAATAACCATCCCCGCATTTCACATAAATATTTTTATACCCCAATTCTTTAATAAGTTTTTCAGCTCCCTGCGCAAGCGATGATAATATTTCAATCGTGTAAACTCCTTTTGCTAACTCCCCCAGTACTGCCGCCTGATAACCCGAACCTGTCCCTATCTCTAACACATTTTCATTCCCTTTTAATTCCAGAAGTTCCGTCATCAATGCGACAATATAGGGCTGAGAAATCGTCTGGCCATCGCCAATCGGCAAAGGGCCGTCTGTATAAGCCAAATGTTGATATGTTTGCGGAACAAATAGATGCCTTTGGACCTTTAACATTGCCTGAAGCACACGTTCATCTTTTATCCCTCTGGCCTTTATCTGGGTTTCAATCATTATTTTTCTTTCCTGAAGGAATTTATCTTTTTCATTCCCTAAAATTCCCACATTTAATCCAATAATAAACAAAACTGACAGAAAAATAATTTTTTGTTTCATGCTTTTATTATATTGCTAAACCTCTTAAAATTATAAACATTGTCTATTATATAACAAAATTTAATTTTTAGTTTACGCATTCATAAATTATTTTAAATCTTTAAAAACAATATTTCGAACCTTTTTCCCGAAGCCGTTCACGGCGGATTTCATAATCCGGGAGAATTGTGCCGAGGATTTTCCAAAATCCTTTTGAATGGTTTGCATGCTTTAAATGACAAAGTTCATGAACTACAACATAATCAATTAACGATATTGGAGCCATAATTATATGCCAATTAAGACGAATACGGCCTTTATGATTACAACTGCCCCATCGCTTACTTTGATTAGCCAGAATTATTTCAGGTATAATCAGCTTTAATTTTTTTGTGTAGATTTTTGACCTCTTAAACAGAACTATTTTCGCGTGTTGTTTATACCAATGTATAAGCATATTTCTCACAACAGTTTTTGTCTCTAAATCGCTATTTAACTTAACTAAAAATCTTCCGCCTTTCACAGTAATATTCGATTTGTTTTTAGATTGTAATATTCTTAATCGCAGTTGCCTCCCTAAATACAAAAAAGTTTCACCGGTAATAAATTCTCGTTTGGGTAAATTCTCCATAACTTCATTTATCCATTGTTGTTTGTCCAAAATCCATGAGGCTTTGGAATGCACTAATTTTGATAAGAATTTTATAGTTGGTTGTAGGGGCACCCTCAAAAACACTCCTTCAACCGGATCAACAAAAATACTTATGGTTTTTCTTTTTTTACTGCGTTTTATAAAAAAGTCGATTTTTTCTTTTACCAAATGAGACTGTACCTTTTTCCACATTCATTTTGCAAGCCTCACTTTAGCCAATTCCATAATTTTTGCTGTTAAAACTTCAACTTCTTCAAATTGACAGCCTTTTTCTCGTAAAATTCCTTTTATCTGCTTTCGCATTTCACGCTGGACATCATCTTTATGCATCCAATCTATAACTGTTAATTCTTTCAGAGATGCAAAAATAAAATGCGTCAATTCCTTATAATTATCTTTCTTATAATTATATTTCACAGCATCCTCTTTAATTTTATCTTCATCTGAATCATCTTCAGATTTTGCTGCATCAATATTATCCGCAATATCTATGGTATTATCTTTAAGGATTTTATATAAGGCATATTCCGCTTCGGAAAGCCCTAAATCACCGGCAATTTTCCCGACATTTCGAATTTCGCTTACCAACGACTGCAAATGCTTCAACTCTTCAATCGCGTTTAACCGTTCCTGTTTTCTTTCATCAATAATTCTTTCAAGGCGTTCTTTGATCGTTTGATAAAAAACCGGATTTGCTTCCGAATGTATATGTATTTCATAACGAATAGCATGTTCTATCTCGCTTGCCTTTGCTTCAGGTGTAGTCAAGGCTTCAACTACCTCGTCAAATTTCTTAGAGAAAATTGAAACCGGTTCCAATAGCTTTTGGATTCCATTTGTTCTTATATGATCTTCAATAAGCTCGCGCACTTTCGCCCCACAGCTTGATAAGTCTAAAGTTGAATCTCTAAAACGATTCTTCGCGGCATTCCTTATTTTACCAAGCCATTTTAAATCCGCGCTATATCGTAAAGCGGACGGATCAGGCAAAACCATATCCATACTTTGTGTAAAACGCCTGAACGCAACATCAAAATCATATCTTATGTCTTCAGGTTCTAATATTTTTATACACGCTTCAAGATCAGATTTATCTACCCTGTCAAAAAACCGCATTGCTGATCGATGACGCGCCTCTAGACGAGGAAGTTCATCAGTCTTAAGATTAAGCGCCCCAATTACATCTGCGGGCTGGAACACCGCAAGCGCTTCCTGTAATTCTCTGGATATTCCCCAATAATCAACAACAAGGCCGTAATTTTTTTTATCCGCTGTCCGGTTAACACGGGCAATAGCTTGTAAAAGCGTATGGTCTTTTAACGGTCTGTCGATATACATAACCTGTTCAACCGGAGCATCAAAACCGGTCAAAAGTTTATCGCAAACAACAATGAAAGCTAATTTTTCTGCCGAGTCTTCTTTAAAACTGCGGATAATTTCTTTTTCCTCCGCCTGTGTCTTATGGTGTTTTTTAAGACGCATTGGATCATTATTACTGCCTGATATTAAAATCGCCGATGATGGAGAATTTAATTTATCAAGCGTTTCTTTGTAAATAATTGCCGCCTCCCTGCTTGAAGTAACAATTTGAGCTTTAAAACCGTTTGGCATAATAAATTTTTCGTAATGCTCAATGATATCAAGACATATCGTTTCTATTCTCGTAGAAGCAAGCCCGATAATTTCTTCTGTTATATATTTTTTCTTAATCTCCTCACGTTCATTTTCATTGTAATCTTGAAAATACCTGTCAAAAATAATATCCAGATTCTCACCCTGCACATGAACATCGGGAAGCCTACCCTCATAAAATATTGGAACAGTTGCTTCATCCTGAACAGCCTGCTCAATGGTATAAGTGTGTATATATGGGCCGAACGTCTGGATAGTACTACGGTCATTTTTATCTATTGGCGTTCCGGTAAATCCTAAAAAACACGCGTTCGGTAATACTTGTCTCATATTAGCCGCTAAATTTTTGTATTGTGTCCTGTGCGCCTCATCTACCAGCACAAACACATTTTCATCCTGTAGGGGCAGGCCCCCGTGCCTGCCCTGATTCTCAGTTAATTCCTTGAATTTCTGGATTGTAGTCATTATAGTCTGGCCATTACCTGCATGAATTAATTCTCTAAGGTGTCTCACACCCTCTGCCTGAATCGGATTAGGAAAACCGCAACGCTCGAAAGTTCCAACAATCTGGTTATCAAGATCAATCCGATCAGTAACTATAATCAGCATTGGATTTTCAAGTTCTTTACAGCGTTTTAGTTTTATGGCAAGCCACAACATTGACAGTGATTTACCTGAACCTTGTGTATGCCAAATAATACCTCCGCGCTCTTTTTTATTTTCAGTCTTAATAATACGTTCCATTGCATTATTTACCGCTATGAACTGTTGATATCTGGATATCTTTTTTTGAGTCTTCCCATTTTCAACTTCAAAAACAATAAAATTACGGATAATATCTAAAATATTTTTCTTTTCAAGTAATCCATAAATAGCAATATCCTGTGAAAGCGGAGGTTTTCCAAAAATACGAGAGGTATATTCTTTGTTTAACACATCAAGGCTAATCGGATAAGGTTCTTTCCATTCTGAAAAATGCCTGTATGGCGCGCATACCGTGGCAAATTTTGCTTTCTGTCCGCAGGCCGCGATAAGAATCTGAACAGTTTCAAATAATCTGGAAACGCCCCTGTTTTTGTATTCGTCTTTTAATTCCTGATACCTGAAGAGCTGTTCAATAGCCTTATTGATTGGTTCGTGAACCGCAGGGCTTTTACATTCAATAACCGCCAAAGGTATCCCATTAATAAAAATCACTACATCGCATATAATATTTTCCTTCGGCCCGGAAACCTTAAACTGCCGCGTTACAATAAACTCATTTTTTTCAAAATGCTCAAAATCTATAAAATAAACATTATGGCTTTTTTTACCTTTACCTTCAATATCCTGCTCAAGCGACAATCCATGCACCAGAGAAATATAAATCTTCTCATTTGCTTCGATTAAACTGGATGCAGGAACATTAGTTATAGCCCTAACCGCTTTTTTGAGATTTTCATCCGAAAGCCATGGATTAAACTCTTTCAATTTTTTCTCTAAACGACAAACTAAAATAGTATCTTTCAGGCTTTCCCGTTCAGAGTCCAATTTTCCCGACGTCACAAATATATATCCAAGCTTCTCTAAAAATTCAACCGCCGGATTTTCTGATAAATTTATTTCGTTCCAGTCTTGGGTAATCATAAGGTATTTATTTCTTTCTTTTTAATATTTCCCAGTGGCCAAGCTTGCTTGAGCCTGACCATTTCAAAAATCCTTTTTTACTTAAATTTCGTATATGATATTTGATACCATCAACAGTCATATCAAATTTATCAGCAAGTTGTTCTTTCCTGATTTCCGGATTTTTCTTAATAAAATCCAAGATTGCCTCATCAATTTTGAGGGTAGTTTTGGGGGTAGTTTTGGGGGTAGTTTTGGGGGTAGTTGTAATCGGCGGTTTAACGGTATCCCGATAAAATGTCATTGTGAAAAATCCGTTTGATTCCACAACCGGAGCTTTCAAACCTGCCGCTTTTATCCAATTTCGTATCTTGTTAATACCTGTCCCTAATTTTTCGACATATTTCAGCCGCGAAAATAAGTCGGATATTGTCTCATTTCTTCTTTTACTGATATGCCCGAGATCTTTTATAGTCAAAGGCTTCGGCAACCCTCCCGGGCTTGTAATCTCAATCCTGTCATCAAAAATTGCAACCGTGATATTTGCGCCGGAAACAAAATAATCCCTGTGCATTAAAGCATTTGCTGCCGCTTCACGCAATGCTTCAAGTGGAAGTTCATAAATATTTTTACGTTTCCAATCTTCGCGATATTCATATTTTACGTTCAAGTGTTCCCGTAAATATATTCTTACACTATTAAGATTTTCAAGCAAACCGCTTTTAAATGTTTTCCTGTCTATAACGTCAATATTTTCCACACCTTTAAACACAACCGCGTCAACATAAGCGCTCTGGAAAAACTTACAGGGTTCTTTGGCAAAAAATAATATACCCGCATTATTAAGTAAAACTTTACCGGATTTTCTCCCGGCTACACCTAAATTTACTAAAACATCTTCTGTTGTATATTTAGGGCTAATTTTAATTTCTTCAAGATATTGTCTAAATAGATTTGCGTCAAAATCTTCCGGAAATCTGAATTTTGGATTAAGCTGGGTATCAAACTTAATCTTCGCCTCATCAATATAAAACTGGATTATCTGGTCACGTGTCAATTTTTGCGCATTTGGCCCCTGCCTCAGGAAAAATCCATCCCTGCACTGATATGGTTTATTAGAACCTTCTTCAACCGCTATTATAAGCACGCCATCCAGCGTTTGCGAAACAACATGAATCGTCGGGTCACAGTTTCTTGCCGTATCTGTAATTTGCGATTTTAATTCATTGGTTATTTTAGTCCCTTTTATCTGCCCGGCATCATTCACACCGATAAAAATTTTTCCTCCAATAGCATTTGCGAATGCTACAATATCCCTGGCTACTAAATGCGTAAACGATTCTTTAAACTCAATCGTCTGCCCTTCGCCTTCCTGTAAAATTATTTCTAAATCCTTGGTGGTTAGTTTCATGATATTTTATTTATTCCTTTTTAATATTTCCCATCAATCTTGTGTATTCATAGTCATAACCTCTTTAATTCGTTTTTCAGCACTGAGGTTTTGGCAACCACTGATTGCCAAATTGATAACGTGCTTTACACCCGTTGAATTCTTGCACAAGTTGTGCAAGTTTTTTGGATCACTTTTACATCTTACACTAAATATCCAACAAGCTGTTGGAGATTTAATTACTCTATAAAATTCAGTTTGAATACATCTATAAATATTCTGCGACATGCTGTCGCAGAAATGCAAAAAACACATTTTTAAGTAAAACTCTGACCTTCCATGGTTTTTGTTCGTTCAGGAATAACCACATTATTTGTCCAACTGATTTCTGCAGGCAGTGCCTGCAGTTTTGGCGTAGGTTTCATAGAATCAATTTCTCCCTAATATTTTTATTCCATAGTACCCCAGCTTAAATTATTTTCTAAACTTACTTCTTCACTTGATTATAAGATATTCTCTCTTAATATGTACCCAATAACAGATCCTTTATCTACCAAGAAGTCCAAAATGATTAAAACTTCTTGTTTTAATTTTTTTGTCCTTCTGATTTTTTCACGATTTTTATAAATGTATTTCCTTGTAATATTTTCCAGATAATAAATCGTATTAATCTCTAATTTATCATTCCATAATTTTTTATTACTATTCAATATTTCGGAAAGCCAAGATATTCCAGTATCGAGATATTGACTCCCTATATTATTTAATAATTTTGGAATTGCGTAAAGGACAGAAGAGCAATGGCCTATACTTTTTGCAATTTCTCCAAAGAATTGTTTATCATTATCCTTGAACGCATGCCAATCCATAGATGTTTCTTTCCAAGGAATTCGAGCAAAGAGATAACTTATTATAATTTCTTTTGTATACCAATATTCATCTCCTTTTTTGCATAATTCAACTATTTTATTATAAAATAAATTCCAAACTTGCCAAAATTTATCATAAGTGTCTAATCTATCCTCTGCTAAAATAAATTCTTGAAATAAATCAGGCATAGCCTCTGAGCTATTGAAATTATCAATAATTGGTTTTAAATAATTAGGGATATCTTGTGTAGGTGAACTTAAAACAAAATATGCTAGTTTTTCTAAAAAAGTATGCCTAACAGTATAATCAATCCTATCCTCTCTTTTTCGTGACAATAATGTTTTTGTAAAAGCGGAGATAATAGATTGGGCTATTTTTTTATGTTCTTCATTATTTGTTTTTAGTGGAATTATTTGAAATGCGGTATTTAAAATGTTTAGATCTAATTGTTCTATGTTTTTTAAATTATCCACGGAGATTTTATTCTCTATAATATTTTTTAATTCGCTTTTGTTTTCTTCTAGAAATTTCCCTTGTATTTTATTTTCGTGAACTTCATAGATGTTCTTTTTGAGATTCTCCTCACGGAGTTTTTTCCACAACTCTTCATATTTTGGTTTCAACAATAAATATCCGAAAAGTAAAGATTGCGCATCATTAAAATTATCTTCCCATAGTTTTTGAATCGCCATGATAGAGAAAATATTAAAAGGGTTTCCTGCCATATTTATAGGATATTCATTAAATAACGTAAGCAACAGAATACCCTTAACATTCTCTTTTTCCTCTGGATATTTTTCCAATATAACTGGCAACATTGAAATAGTTGATGTACTCCCGTCTGAAATTTGGTATTTATAGTCAGTAGATAATGGATATTGTGCATATTCCAAAATAATGTCTTTACAACATCCCCTTTCTTCCAAAGATAGTTTTTCAAAATAATCCCTTATTAAAACAGAGCAGACATCCGCCGGTATAGAATAATTGAAAAGATGAAGACTTTTATCTTCAGTTTTTCCTAACTGATTAACAATTTCTTGCGCTTCTTTCAATGCAAGTTGAGGATTATTTTCATATTGTACATACTGCTTATATTGTTCATCATTTTTCATTCTATAACACGCCCATAACTTCAATGGTGTGTATTTCATTGGCTTGGAACTTTTTTCTAGTGCTTTCTCACTATATTCTTTAAGTTCCGATTCTATTTCCGGATTCCAATTTATTAAAAAACCTTCATCAGTTTTTTCTGTAGTCGGATGCATTTTTCTTCTATCCATTCGCACAAGATAAAGCCTCCATGTTTTATCAGATTCGGTTTCTTCTGATTTAGTAGATAATTCTTTGTAATAATTATCTAATATTTCCCACAATACTTTTTGCCTTTTTTCTGCTTCATCCTGACTTATTTCTGCACTTCTAAAACTTTGATAACTTAGAAATAAATGTTCTAATGTCCATTTTCTATGTTTATCATCGCAAGCTTTCAATCTTTCGTCTTCATAAATTTCATTTTTTGTATTAAGGCCAAAACTATCCTTCAGCATTAGAAGAGAACTCTTTTGTCCCTGATCTATAACCAATCTTCTTGTATCATAAAAAAAGAACCTTTTTGTTTTAAAAAGGATTTTAGCAATATTAAAGGTCTTTTCAGGATATGCTAAAACAATACTTGTTACTACTGCCGATATTGACGATGATTT
>JBDROR010000012.1:0-13115 GCA_043809805.1 bacterium | reverse complement strand
AAGGTGACGGTTGGGGATACGGCGGCAATATTGGAGTTTTGTGCAAGGTTAACAGTGAATGGACATGTGGATTAAGTTATCGTTCCGAGACAAGTGTTAAACTTAGCGGGGAGACGAAAGTTGATGCTTATGCCCCGATTGTCGGTGTTATTCGCTCTGAGATATCATCTTCTTCCACCAAAATGACATTGCCGGCAAATCTTGGATTTGGCATAGTTTACAGACCGGAAGAAAAATTAATAGTCTCTGCTGATGTAGACTGGACTGAGTGGTCTAGTTATGACAGGTTTGTGATAACCAATGATACACCTGGCGGGTTAATAACTTCAACCAGCATGTGTGTAAATGATTGGAAAAATACTATAAGATATAGTTTAGGCTTGCATTATAAAATAGATAATAATTTCAATATTTATACCGGATATTATATTGATCCAAGTCCAATTCCTGATAAAACCTTGACTCCATGGGTCCCTGATTGCGGGACTAAACAGGGATTTGATCTGTCTTTGGGATATACGGTTAAAACAGCGGAATTTATTTGTGGATATGAATATATGTCGGCTTCCAGCAGGACAGTTACCGGTGCCCCTCAAGATGTAGATGGGGATGGTGTAGTTGACAATCTACCGGGGAATTACACTTTAAAATCTGGTAATGTTAGATTAGGAATGAATATTCTTTTTTAGGGGAATAAGTATCCCCTTATTTTCCCCCTTTGAAAAAGGGGGATTAAGGGGGATTTGTGTAGGTTTTATGCAAACAGAATTCATTCAAGCAAGAGATATACCGGATGCCTGGTTTCAGTGCGTCAGCCGGATTTTGGAATCAGGAAGGATCTACCAGATAAACCGCGGTAGTTACGCTGGACAAAAGAGAAGAGAGTTTGATTTTATTACGGCCCAGATAAAATATCCCGGTAATCGGCCTTTAATACCTGATATCCCTCCGCATTTGGGGATACCGGCTCCTACAACCATGGAGTATGTGGAAGAATATCTTCCCTATTTAATGACAGATGTAAAACAGGAAAAGGAACAATATACTTATGGGGAACGGATTGTTCTTTCAATGAACAAGGTTATAAAGATGTATAAAGAAGATGGTTATGGCACAAATCAGGCGATTATGGAGGTAGGTCGGCCGGAGGATATTGATTTGGAAGATCCACCGTGTTTGCGGCTTATAGATACTAGAATTAAAGATGAGACATTACATTTTATTGTCTATTTTCGTTCATGGGATTTATGGGGCGGTTTTCCGGCAAATTTGGCCGGTATCCAGTTAATGAAGGAATATATGGCTCAGGAAATTGGCGTAAAAGACGGCCAGATAATTGCGTCAAGTAAGGGATTGCATTTATATGATTATTCGTGGGATATTGCTAAGCTAAGAAGGGGGTAATGAAAAATATTCTAATATTTTTTACCTCTGTATTTTTATTTACCGTGACTTCCTTCGCTTCAGGGGATTTTTTTAGAATCTATAACAGGGCTGATATTACGGATTATGGCCAGCCAAGCTTCCCTCGCTATTTAAGCCTGTTAGGTTTATCAAATCGCCATACCTTGATAACATTAGATGGAAGAAAGATTAATTCTTTTCAGGATGGTAATGCAAATCTTAATCACATTCCAATCAGACTTATTGAAAATATAGAAATACAAAAAGGAATAAACTCGGTATTGGACGGCCCGAATGTTCTTGGCGGCGCTGTAAATATTTTAACATCCGAACCTGATAGCGAAATTCCATATACCTGCTTATACAGCATATGGGGGACATCCGGGCTTGAAAATTATGGACTTAATTTTAAAAATCAAAATGGTTCACTGCGATATTCTGTTTTTGCCGAGAAAATATTTTCCCGCGGCTATGGATTTTATAAAGAGAGCAATAGATACAACGCTGTTAGCTTATACGCTAAAATGCACTGGTATTATAATCCAAAAACATGGTTTACAATTACCACAAGTAAATACGAGGACAATGTAGGTGCGCCAAAAAATAAACATCTACAATTAAAATATGAAACACATCAATCAAAAACGGCTTTAAAAATAAGATTTTATGGGGACAAAGCTGGGTCAGAACAAAATAATTCTACTCAAGGTAATGAAGCAACAATTGAACAAAAGGTAGGGAAATACCATCTTATTCGAGTTGGCAGGGATCATCATTGGAATAAATATGCGAATGTCTCAAATAAAGAAGATGCGTTCTATTATGAAGATGAAATAAATCTGAATGATTTAACATTTACAATAGGCCAGCGTCATGATAAAAATTCTTTATTTACAAAAGAAAAAAGCCCAAGATTTAGGCTAAATTATCAATTAGAAGACAAAACCATATTGTTTTTAAGCGCGGGGCAAGGGATTTCTTTCCCTTATAAGGATAATCCAAATCTTGTTACTGAAAAAGGCCGGGTTTATACATTGGGGTTTAAAAAGATACTTTCAGATTTTGTATCTTTGAATTTAACGGGTTATTTCGCGGATGTAGAAAATTTTTTATTATGTGATATGGAAGATGTTACATCTGTTACAAGTAAAGGCGCGGAAACAGAAATTCTGTTTGCCGTGAATGAAAAAATAAATATACAAACAATATATACATATTTGTTAACCGAAGATAAAGAAATAAAAAAGTCTTTACCTTGCCGGCCGGAAAACAAATTCAAAACAAACCTTTCATATAAAAACAAAAAACATAATGGGGATTTGTTATGGACTATTGTATTAAGCCATGAGTACCAGGGAGATCGTTATGCCAATAGAGAAAATTTTATAATATTAAAAAGTTTTAGTACTGTTAATTTAAGTATTAATATGAAATTGGCCAGAGCTTTTACAGTAAATTTCTCCGTAAATAATTTAGATAATGATGAATATTCGTTAGTTTGGGGTTATCCTATGCCAAGAAGAAATTTTTCAGGAGGCATAATATGGGAATTTTGGGATTGACTTTATTAATGTAAGTTTGTATAATAGCAGTTTTTATAGACAATATGCGTGCCGGGATAGCTCAGTCGGTAGAGCGACGGACTGAAAATCCGTGCGTCCACAGTTCGATTCTGTGTCCCGGCACCATTTCTTTATCCTTTGTTATCAATGGGTTACGTCTTTCCATGCCGGTCCTCCAACTTCACTATTTAGGTCAAAATAAGGTAAATTGTGCCCATTTTGTGCCCGTGATGTGATTTTTCCCCTCATTCTATGCAGTTCTAGCTGTCTCTCTGAAGCTTTTTTTAGGTCGTCCTCATTAACTATGTTATACCTGTCAAAAACCGACCTTGTCTTATGTCCTGATATTTTCATTGCAACTACTTCAGGCGTTCCTGACCTTATCATGTCCCTTACAGCCGTTCTTCTTAAGTCATGAAATATCTTTCCTTCAATTCCTGTTGTTCTGCACGCTGTAGCCCATGATTTTCTGAAATAACCGATTTTTCTGCCTTTCAGAAAAAACACATAAGGGCATTCAGGGTACATTGTATCTCTTATAGATTTTTGGGCTATAATAGTTTTATAAAGATCATCATTTAGAAAAATAATCCTTGATTCGTTATTTTTAGTCGTTCCCGCTTTTAAGGTTATTTTTCTTTCTATAAGATTAACATGATCCCATTTAAGGGAGATAATTTCTCCCTTGCGCATACCAGTATAATATCCCATCATAAACACAGGCTTAAAATAATCGGGCAGAGCGTCCTTCAGTTTTTTATACTCATGATATTCAAAGTAACCTGTCCTGACATTATTTTCTTTAAGTTTTGGGATATACGGGATACTGGCAACCTTTGGGGGAGTTTGTCTTGCCCCAAGCGAAAACATCCGTTTCAATGTAGAAAGTTCCCTGTTGATAGTTGCGTTGCTTACTCCATCTTTTTTCCTGTCTATGATATAGACCTGAACATTGTCAGAAGTTATCTCTTTTGCCCTGTAGCCGTTAAAGGACTTTAATATGCTTTTAAGGCTTAATTTGAGCCTTGTAAGAGATTTTCTTGAGTTCACTTTGTAATCAACTACAATATCTTCAGCCAGTTCATCAATAAGGATTCTTTCAACATTTAATCCCGGAAATTTTCCTTCCACTATCTGTCCCTCTCGGAGTTTTAAAAGTCTCTTGGCGTCAGTTTCTTTGGTAGATTTAACGCTTTCCCGATAGGGTTTCCCATGACGATAATACTTAATCCAATAGACATCGCCTCTCGTATAAATCATACCCATTAGCATTTTCACCTCCTTCCTTTTTTGATTTTTGCGGCACTTTATGTCCTTGGATTCTATAGCAAACTTGTAAAATGTCAACTATTTTTAATAACTGTATCGGGACTTGTTTTTTTCTATCCATGTCTCCATGTCCCGTATATCCAGCAGTATCCTTCTGCCATCTTTCACATAAGGAATCTTCCCAGCCCAAATCATTTCCCTCACAGCCCAAATGGTGCGACCAAGATATACCGACGCTTCTTTTATGGAATACAACCTTTTATTTATTTTTTGAGCCATTAAATTGTTCATTTTATTAACCATCCTTGATAGGATAGGGCATGGGATTCATTGTATCCTATCCATATATTTTGAAACTTCCCACAGATGTCGAGTTTTTTGCTTCTTTCCATTATTTATCTTCCCCCGACTTATTATTCTTTCCTCCGCCTAGCATCGCCTTGATTGTGTTTCCAATTGCTGACAAAATCTTGTTGAACGGACTTGGCAGTAAATTAATAAAAACATTTAAACCAAGCCACAGAATTAAAACCAAAAGCGCCAATGAAATGATTAATTCAGCAAAGATTAAGAGAATAGAGACGACCACAAATAGGAAAGCCAATCTAATCATTTTTATCCTTCTTGAAGGCAAGGCTGGTTCAGACATCTCCCGTGATCCGCATTCTCCGCAAACCAAATTATTAGGCAAATTGATATGTCCTTTTCTGCAGATTTTGACATTGAAGGTATGCCCGCAATATTGGCAATATTTTGGCCTGCCTAAATTAAGATGTTTGCAATGAGAACAATATTTCATTTTTAGTCCTTTAAATTTCAGCCAGAGGTTGAGCCCTGCCCGTCCGGCAGGCGGGTGCCTTTGGCAGAAATGAAAATAACCCTTCTTTCCTTGGCCTATGCCAGATATTCCTAAAAATCATCTGATGAGAAATATGTTTTGCCTCTGCCAGCCAAAACATTTTGTCCGTTTTCCCCCCAATGAGCTTTTTAATGTTTTCCAATCTTTTGGCGGAGGAAAAGACAAATATGACTTTAAAATATTTGCAGCCGAACAATTTTCCATATTCCCCTGAAAGACCAAAGGTAAGATAGTTTTCCATTTTTTCCTGAATCCTTTTCAGGCTTTCGGTTCCCAAATCAGCTTCCAAAAACAAGGGATATGTTTTTCCATAATAACTAAACACTAAATATCCGTCAGGCCGAAACACTTTGTTCAAGCGAGTAATGATTTGAATATTGTCAGTAGAAAATTTTATTTGGCAACCATTCAGCCTTTTGCCGGCTAATTCAAAAGCTATCAATACTTCATTGATCATTATTTGGTGTTTTAAAAATATGGGGCTTGTTTTTGAAACCTGCCTTCTTCTCTTTTTTATTATTGAAATATCCTCAGACTTTTCCGCTGCCACCATAATTCCATTAACGCCAAGACAATAATACGCTTCCGGGCTTCCCCAAAAAGCGGGGATAAAAATACGATCCAGGAATTTGGCGTCAAAGAGTTTTCGCAGCCTCGTATTCACCCGGGTTAAACTTTTAAAGCCAAAAAATGCCTGAATCTGCTTTCGGCTTAAATAGCGGTATTTGTGGACACCAAGCAGTATCTGCCTGTCTCTTGCCTGTAAAGCCAAATTTGGGGCAATTCTTGCCCTGATTTGCGGGTGTTTTCTCTCACCAGCCATCTTGGATATCCTCTCTTTCCCGTATTTCTTGTTCAATCAACTCCGGCGCGGTTATACCCACAGCTTGAAATCCACCGTAAGACTTGGTTCTTTCTTCAATTTCTTCAATGATTTCTCTTTTGGATTTGCCATGTGTCTGCAAAACCAATCCCTTAAATTCCTTAACCTCTTGTTTGGAAACAGCTATTTTAGAACAAAGGGGAGTTGATAAAAGATAAGACGGCTGGCCTTTAATTTTGAGATATGCCTTGCCTGTTTCCAAATCTATCAATGTTTTGGCAATACCTTCTTTCCACCTGGGATTGATTTCCGGGGCGAAAAAAAGGCTGTCCTGATAAGACTGCCGAAAATATATTTGTGTTTGCGTGTTGCCCAAAATAGCCTTCAAAATATCCTGCTCGATTTGTTTGGCGTGCTGATGACAGAGAATTGTTCCCAAGCCGTACTTTCTGGCCTCTGACAGCAAAGTGATGAGGTCGGGTGAATGGCAGAAGTTTTGAAACTCATCGATGTAAAGATAGAACGGATTTCTCTGCTGATAGGGAATGTTGATTCTTTCTAATGTGCTACTGAGAAGGTGCGAGATAAATAGGGTGGCCAAAAGATTCATATTTTCTTTTAAGTAACCTTTGGCTAAATTTAGAATAATCCACTTGCCTTCATTCATCGCTTGGGTAAAATTCAAAGCCTGCCCGCCGGCAGGCAGGGTGTTTTCTTTTGAACCAAGCATTAATCTGATTTGCGGATCAGAGGTAAAAACCGTTAATTTGTTAATTACCGCCTCCCGATACATCGCTTTCATTTTGTCAGAGAGCGGGTTATACCGGCAGAGCCAATAATTTTTAACTTCCGATATGGATATTTTGTCTAACAGGCTGTTGCGAAAATAATCGTTGGTAAGCAGTTCGGCTGCCTCTAAAAGAGTCAAGTCATTTTCCATTAAAGTTAAAAGAGTGTTGCGGAATAACTCGCTGGTTCTTGGCCCAAAAACATCTTTGCCCCATATTTTTTGGAAAATGGATAATACTTCTATCGCTTGAGAATACCGGGATTCTTTGTTTTTGGCTTTTAGGGGGTTAAAACCAATAACCCATTTTTTGTTGAACGGTTCAATGAAAATAGTATTGTGAATCAATTGATTTTTTCCCTTCTCGCCATTACTCTGCGAGGCAAGGTAAGATACGATGTTGTTGGCCAAATCGCCATGGCAATCAATCAGGCAGAAACCGTTTTTGTTTTTAATATCCTGCCTTAAAAACGATTCCAAAAGATTTGTTTTGCCTGAACCGGTGGCTCCTAAAATGTAGGTGTGTCTGAGGCGAAGCTGGGCATCAATAAAAATATCTTCCAATTGGTCGGGATAATATTCTTTAGCGACTTTGCCTAAAGATAGCAGTTTGATATTAAGAGTATCAATAGTCGTATTGCTCTTTTGCCATTTGCTAAAAAACTCTTGGATAAATTTACTTTGTTGAATATATTCATAAAAAGAAACAATGCCTTTTTCTATTAAGCTGCTTAACCATCTAAACATTATTTTTACCCTCCTTTATTGATGAACCATTTAATCTTTTCTTGGCAAGCTCCACATAGTCGGGATTGATTTCAAAGCCAAGATAATTGCGATTGTGATTTTTTGCAGCCAAAAGGGTTGTGCCGGATCCTGCAAAAGGATCAAGCGCGAGGTCATTTGGCTTGCTTGAGTTAAGGATAATTTCTTCCATTACCGGCAGTGGCTTTTGAGAGGGATGATTCCTCTGCGTGCTTGGGATATCCGGGATATGCCAAATGTCCCGTTTGGCGCGGTCTAATATTTTTACCCGGGGAAGTTTCTGCCCTGTGAATCTGTAAGTAGTAATGTCGTTTAAAAAGAAGGCAATAAGTTCATGAGAGAAACGATAGTAATTTCCCATACGAGGCCTTCCCACATTCCAAACAACAAGATTTTTTAAGGTAATTGTTCCCAAAGAGGCTTCCCAGATTATAGGGTAGGTTCGCCAATCGCAAAAGATGTACAAGTGATGGCCGACTTTAAGAATTCTTTTGCATTCAGAGAGAAACGATTTAAAAAAGTGCCGGACAAAAGAATAGTCGCCATATTCGGTTCTGGCTCCGTTGGAAGAAATGTTAATCACATAAGGCGGATCAGTGGCGATTAAATCAACGCTGCGGTCTTTGAGTTTAGACATCAATTCCAAACAATCGCCGCAATAGATATTATTAAGCTCCAAATTTTGCTCTTTATTTTTAATTTTTATTATTTTCATAATTATTAATCCTTTCTTTTATATTATTGATTAGCTTGAAAAAATGCCTGCGCGAATCCCTGTGGTGTTATAGAGCGTCTTGCCTGCCTGTCTAATTTGCCGAAATACTTTGGATGAATGTCTTTTGATTTAATGGAGTCAAATTTGAGCAGTGGACGGCTATTGGTCTTGCATTTCTCCAACATTTCTTTACTCATTTTTATGGGGCTTTTTTTGGGATCGTTGAAATTACCCCATAAAGAAGTTCGTTTTTTATAATTGTCTCCAAACTCATATGGATCAAATGTAAATGCAGGTTTCCCTATGAAGTTCTTAAGCAATCCAAAATACGGATTTTCCAATGTCCAAAATTTCAATCTTGTATATTTGGCATTATTGCTTACTGGCTGATACTGGCATTCCCAAATTATTCTTAAACAGTGATAAACTGTTTCCATTGCTATTTTAAAATCTCTCATTGTTTTTGCATTGGTTCTTGCAAAACTGAACATCGTGCAGGGCGGTGCTGCCAGTATTCCATAAACATTCTTTGGCGGTTTGTAATTGCTTACATCTTTTTTCGGTATAGTTACCAGTCTCACATCATATCTTGCTTCTTTGTATGGTTTACTCCATGAACCTGTTCCACCGCATAGATCTAAAATTATTTTTTCTTTATTTATTTTCATAATTATTAATCCTTTCTTTTCCACCAGAGGCGGATCCGATTCTGTCGGAAGCCATTTGGCAGTAATAGGGGTTTAAATCAATGCCGATATAATTTCTGCCCAATTTTTTAGCCATGAGACAAGTTGTCCCGCTGCCAGAGAATGGGTCAAGAACAATTCCGTTTTGAGGACAGCTGGCTTTAATGGGAATCTCGCAAAGTTTTTCCGGATAGGTGGCAAAATGTTGCCCCTTGAAAGATTGGGTGCTAATCTGCCAGAAGTCTCCGGGATTCTTGCCTTTGGGATTCAGTTTAATGCGAACATTTTTAAGATTGCCTTTGCTGCTTCCGGTCATCCTGACCTTGCCATTACAACCAAAGGGGTTTATAGGATACTGAATTCTTTTGAGAGAGGTTGCCTTATGAAGAACCCTGATAGCGTCCAAGTTGTAATAGTATTTTTTAGCTTTGACAAAATGAAAGACAAATTCATAAGTAGTATTGAGCCTGTCTTTAACCGATGACGGCATGGCATTGGGCTTGTGCCAGACAATAGCGTTTCGTAAAATCCAACCCTGTTCAACCATCTTTAAAGCAATTCGCCAGGGAATGCCGATTAAAGATTTTTTGGGCAATTGGCATTTGGATTGTAGAGCGGGATGATTATGTGTGGGATAATATGATTGTTTGAAAACATTCTGAAACCCTTTGCTATTTTCCGTCTGCCCATAACCCATGCCTGAACCGCTATATGTATCGCTGATGTTTAGATAAAAACTGCCGGTTGGCTTCAATACTCTTTTTATTTCTTGATAAATAACAAGAGATTTGGAAATGTACTCCTCAAAATTAGGCTCTAAACCCAATTGTCCCGACACTTGGTAATCACGCAATCCCCAGTAAGGTGGTGAGGTCATTGCTAAATCAATGCAACCATCTGGAAGATTTTTTAAAAATTCCAAAGTATCCGAACAATATATTTGATTAAGTTTTGGCATTTTTTTTATATTCATTGATTTATTTCCTTTTAATTAATTTTGGTAAAGTTAATAAATTTCAACAAGACGGGCAATTTTGTCTTTTTATGAAAAACAAAAAAGCCCAGATTTATGAACACCAAAACTGGCATTCATAAAACTGGGCTCTGGACTTCCTTCGACTTTGCTCAGGATAAAAAAGTCTCTGGCCTCAAACATGCCCCGTTAGAGGTTTTAAAAACTCTAATGGGGTAAACATCCAACAGATCATCCCGCTAAATTGAACAAAGCGGCCTTGTTTAACAAAGAAGCCGGAACTAACACGATGTGTTTGCACCTATGACATTTGATTTCAATTCCATCAGCTTTTCCCTTGGCTAAAAGATGGCCGTTGGGACAGCAAACACTTTCCTTAGCCTCTTTGTTGCAATTGCACACGCGCGATTCCTTGCATCTTTTATTTTGCTTCATTATTTATTACCTTCCTTTCTGTTTGCCCAGCCCGCTTTGATCAGCGACTGGTTCAGCGGGGTGAATATTACTTGGTATTTTTGGTTTCCTGTTGAAATCGGGCAAGAGCGATAAATCTCCCAATCCCAATGCTCCGTTAGAAGAACAAACAGGACATTTCTTGTTTGCCTTTACTTTAATTTCCATCAATTCTGATTTGAGAAGATCATAACTGAGATATTTTCTCAACGGTTTATATGGCCAAACAAAATTGTGAATTTCCGAACAAGTTATCGAAGCAATCGTTGCATTTAGGTGATACACCGCCGGTGATGGAATGTCTTTAATGTAACCGCGATTTGCAAGATTGTCTTTCTCAAAGTCAGAAGCCATTTCCCACGAGGCTGTTTGAGGATTGATAATCCGGTTGCACTGCAAACACCATCCTTGCCCCGGCTCAATGATGACAAATTCTCCGCTAATATCCGTAATCTTATTTCTCTTATTGACATCAATGTTCACTCCTAAGTGAATCAAGGGAATTAGATATTGATTGCAGAGTTTGTTTATATATAGCCGGGAAGAATGATTATCTGTTGCCACGATTATCAAGTCGCAGGATTTTAAATGCTCGGCAGTTTCTTTATCAAAAACAGATTTTTGCAAGGCTGTAACTTCCGCCTTCGGGTCAATGGCTAAAATATTTCTTTTGGCAACCTCAACTTTTGGCGTTTGGTTTTTGGCATCTTCCAGCGAAGCGGCCACGATTCGGTTTAGATTTGAAATCTCAATAATGTCATTATCGATGATGACCAGGTTTCTGATGCCAAGACGGGTTATAATTTCAGTAAGAATCGCAAAGCCGCCTACACCTACTACGCCAACTTTAAGCGCGCCAAGTTTTTTCTGCAATTCTCGGCCAAAAGCTCTAACCTGCCGGTCGAACATTTCAAGGTTATTTTTTTGCTTGTCTTCGGCATTGGAAATTGCAAGCGCATTATCTAACCCGACTTTGATTTTCTTAATCTCCTGTTCATGACATTCATCAATCCAAACGCGAGCCTTTATTGATTTCTCATTCATCACTACCGAAGCGAAATATGTTCCGGGCATCTTTCTTTTAAGATAAGAAACTAATTTCTTTTCGTTAAAATCATCAATTCCTGAAAAATCAATATGACTGCTGGCGCCCGGATGGGTATGAATGTCTACCTGCGAAAGATTTTCCTTTTTAGCCAGCTGGAGAATATGTTGTTGAATTTCTTGTTTTAAATGCAATCCTCCGGATGATTGATACGCAAAAGCATCGTTGGGCAAAGTAATTATGTGTTTGGCCAATAATCTTGTTTCATTATTTGTTTTGCTAACTCCGCATAAGAGGATAACCATCTGTTCTTTGGTTCTGTCCTTCAGCAAATGTCTTCTGATTGTCTTATAATCCTTTTTCAAAATCACGATTGAGTATTCCATTATCTCACCGCCTTTCATAATATATTTTTAATCAAAAGTCGTTTGTAAGAGACTCCCTGATCATGTTCAAATATGTCCATAAATTATCCGGCTTTGTATAATTCACCTGCGGTTCCCATGCGCCATTCGCCAGATGACAGCAATACCAATACCAACCCGAGCTTTGCAGGTCAGGGGCTCCGTAATATGCCTTGCCTGTAAAATGGCTGTCCGTTCCTTTCTTTAATCTAAATTTCGATGAGAGGTAAAAGCCGATTGGCGGAACATTTGGATAACCCTGCGGGAAAATGATCATTAGTTTGCACCAGCGTTCCTTCCATCGGCTGGGTAAGGCGTAGCTGTTGATAATGAGCCAATCGCAATTTTGCTCATCAAATTCAATACCCCCGCCGTTTTTTGAGAATCTTGGCGCGATCATCATTACTTCATTCCTGATGCGATCCTCTCTTTGTGATGAGAAAGTAGGGCGGTTCATATTATTTGCTTCCTGTGCAGGAACATCTTCTTGGTTATTGCCGTTTAAAAAATTGAGTAAATTTGAAAAAAATCCCATAAAATTTCACCTCCTTACAAAAGATTGAAAGTTAAAAGCCTTTAACTCTTGGCGGCGCGTCCACGAAATTGTCGCCATCCTGCGCATCAATTCTCTCTCCATGTTTTACTGCGTAATTGCCTGTTTTCTTACGGTGGATTAAAGTTCTGCCGCCGCCAATTTTTCCCGTTTTTTTAATATCATCTGCTGTTGCACTGTTGGGAATTTGCATTTGCCTTCCGTTGATAATAACCTTTGCCATTTTTTTCACCTCCCTTGTTTTTAGTTTTTATTCCGCTTGAGCTGAAAATATATCAATGTATCCCGAAGCGGAATCTTTTAATTCTCTTGAAATAATTCCCTTAAAAGATGCTATTTCTATTCTGATTCCTTGCGATTTTAATTTTTCAACAAGTGGTATAAAATCCGAGTCGCCTGTAACAAGAACAATAATGTCTGGTTTGGCTTTTTCAACAAAATCTAAAATATCTAATGCCATTTCTATGTCAGTATCGCATTTAAGACTTCCGTTAGGGAAAACCTTGGCTATTTTTTGTTTGACCGAAAAGCCGGCTTCATTTAACTGACTTATCAACTCGTGACTGGTTTCGGGTTGGTTTGGATTAATAGCGATGTATATATAGCATTCAAGTAGTTTTCTCCCCGCAGACAAATATTCTCGCAAAACAGTTAAATCAATTTCCTTATTCTGATTGCGGAGGCCGATAAACAAATTTGAGTAGTCTATGAATATCGCTAAGGATTCTTTTGGTTTAACGGTTTTAGTTTTTTTCTTAATGGTTTGTTTTTTGTTTTGAATCATTTAAGCTCTCCTTTTGCCCTACACCTTAAAGAA
>JBDROR010000011.1:0-5848 GCA_043809805.1 bacterium | reverse complement strand
CTTCTATTTTCATGATTCCTCCATTATTCGTCGCTCGTATTTCGTCGGTCGTCGTTCGTATTTCGTCGGTCGTAATAATTGTCATTTCGACCGTAGGGAGAAATCTTTCTTCCGTAGGGGTAGCCCTGTGTGGCTACCCTCTTTCCATTCAGGGCGACCACATAGGGTCGCCCCTACTTCGTTCGGAATGACAATTATGTTATTTTCGACATCATTTTTAGTGATATAAACTATCAGGATAAACAAATTCCCCTTTTTCATTTTTATATTCGCATTTTCCCCCGCTGATACATTCGATTACCTTTGCGGCCCATTCACGAACAGCAATAACATCATCATTTAAAACAGGCTTAAGAAGAGGCACGATTTTTTTATCGCTAAAACGAGTTAACGACTGGGCTGATTTTTGCCTGATCTGCCAATCAGGATGCTTCAATGATTGGACAAGAAAGTCAATACCCTCCGAATCCGCTAAATCTCCCAGCGCTAAAATTACAAACTCAATATTTTCTCCATTTACAATTTTAAGAAGCGGAGAGACAAGACCTTTGCCGCCGATTTGCCCTAACGCGAGTATGCTTAACTTTTGAAGACAGCGATCACCGCTTCCCAGATTTTTTAAAAGAAACGGGGTTGCGGGTTTACCAATCTTTACAATCGAACGCACAATATATTTTTGCGTATCTTCTTTTTCTTTTGGATAAATGTCAATTAAAGGTTCAATCGCGCTGGAATCTCCAATTTCACCTAATGCCCAGCACAATACATATTTATGTTTAAAATTTGGAGAAGAAAGTCCATTGATTAGCGGCTGTATAGCCTCCTGGGCTTTAATACTTCCTAAAATACCCGCTCCGTAATCCTGTAAAGCGGGATTTTTATTTCCGAGAAGCTTTATAATTAAAGGAACAGCGGGCCTGCCTATTTTTATAATGTTATTATAGGCTTCTTTTTGCGCTTCGGGATTTTTATTTTCTAAATTCCTAATTAAAAATTTTACAGCCCTTGTATCTCCGTTACCGGCTTTTATTGATGCCTCGTTAATATCTTCTATCGTGGTTAAACTGATGGGTCTTTGATATAAAAATAATGCCAAAGTTACGCTTATTATCCCCAGAATTAATAGAACTATTTTCCCCACCTGTAAATCTCCATTTACATTGTCATTTTGATCACACAACTGTCAGTATAAGATTCCTCACTTCGTTCGGAATGACAAAAAGCCATTCGGGACGACAAGTCAACCGAATAATTGTGTCATTTCGACCGTACTACTTGTCATTTCGACCGTACTACTTGTCATTTCGACCGTACTACTTGTCATTTCGACCGAAGGGAGAAATCTTTCCCAATATCCCTACCATATCTTATGCACAATAATATCAATATCCTTTTTTATTTCATCGGTCTTGATAATAACAGCGGATGGATTGATTGTCCCTTGATCATAACGGCCATACAAGTTCCCAATTTGAGGAGGCCCGCCGAACTTATCCCGCGCAGCCAGGTAATACGTCCCTCCCTGAGGTAAATAAACGATATATTTTCCATCAGGCCCGGTTTTAACTGAAACAAATTTTGGCCTTTCAGACATCTGCACATACGTATAAACATGTATACGAACGCCTTCGACAGGGTTTCCATCGGTATCTCGTATTGTTCCGCTTATACCGGTTCTACCTGTTTCTAAAAGAGCGGCATCGGATTTTTCATCGCCCTGTTTTATAAAACAGTTGATATTCAGCGTAACAGGGTTTCCGTTTTTAACCGTAATCGGCCCGATAGTATCGCTTTTAATATCCCCCTGCTGTACAGGACCGGATTGATCGCCGCTTGTTCTTTTTCTTGCCGCAAAAAAATAAGAACCGTCCGGAAGTTCTAATTTAAACCCGCCATTTGTATCAGTCGGCTCTGAGACGGCATATGGAGGCCCATGCAAATCACTGTCTTCTTTATAAACATAAATATAGATATTTTCTACAGGCATAAAGGCCTGCCCCGAGACAATGGAATTACCGCCTTTTTTCTTTTCCCAGAACCACGCGAAGTTTGATGTGGATAAAATGACCAGGCCGATAAATAAAATAAATATTTTTTTCATCTATAAATCCCCCTTTAATCCCCCTTTTCCAAAGGGGGAAATAGGGGAATTTTTATTTTCATTTTTTACAAAAATCATCTCCTTAATCTCAGAAGTAATGCTGTGGTCAGAATATGTATTATCAAAAACCGCTATCTGAAATGGATAAGAATTCCCCGCCAGAAATTCTTTTTCAGAACTATTTAACGGACTTGTAATAATTAATGTCCAAAATCCGTTTTCATATAAACTTTGTGAATATATAATAGGTGTTCCTCCCAAATTTTGCAAGGAATATTCACTCTCATTAATACCGGTGGAATCCAGATTGACGCTCCAAATAGAATTCTCTTTTGTGTTTCTGCCTGCCCGCCATACCCAAAGATTGAGTGATTCGCCATTTTTGGATTTCATTTGGCATATTGGTGAAAGTCTCGAATCCCGAACTTGCCAATCATTTAAATGACAGTTTGCCGAACAATTGCAAGATGAACTTTTGCCCGCGTTCCAAATAATTCCTAAGCCATCCTCACGGCCTTTTGTTTTATCAAAGGTTTTCGTCCGCCGATCCCATACGGAAGGCACATTATCTTTATTTTTATCAGGCCATTGTATTCGAAGAAAAAAATTATTATCGTTGTAGAAGGCAGAGAGTTTAACCTCAACAGCGGCAGTTGGACCCGTATGATGACATGTCTTATTTGACGCGTGAATGGTCTCTTTATCCAATTTAGAAATCTTCGGTGAGTTCCGGTTGAGTTTGCCTTTTTCCACAGATACGTGATAAGGCAAAGAATTTGCCCAGTCATTTTCAGTCGGTATTTGGTCTATTTTAAAAATATAAAGTTTATCAGTGGCTACCAAACAGCCATTTAAATTAAACATTGATATCAATAAAGGTATCCAAAAAACATTTTTCATAATACCTGCCATATTATATCCATACGATTACGATTTTGCAACAAATAACATAAAACAAACAAATAATGTGTTAGAATAATCCGGGGAAAGGCTATGATAAAGAGAAGCTCGTTAATATTAACTGTATTTTTGATTGTCGGCTGCCAAAAGGCGCATCTTAGAGAAACTTCAATATCTCGGGATACAGTGTGGGCCGGCAATATATACATAAAAGGAGTGGTCACGATTAAACGCGGAATTGTTTTAACAATTCTTCCGGGGACAAGAATTTTATTCAAAAAGGTTAAGGTTGACAATGATGAAATTGGAGACAGCGAACTAAATGTTGAAGGAAAGATTATCGCGGTGGGAACGAAGGAAGCTCCAATTGTATTTACGTCTTTCGAAAAAGAGAAAAACCCTGCCGATTGGAAATTCGTGTATCTTTCTTTTAATAAAAAAAGCAGGCTTTCACATTGTAAGTTCGAGTATGCCTTTACCGGCCTCCAGGCGCATTACTCAGAGGTACATATTACTCACTGCCTTTTTGAAAACAATGTGGAAGGAATGCGATATTCCACAGTGAAGCTTCTTTTGGAAAATAGTATATTTCGTAATAATATTTATGGTTTGAGGTATGAAGAAAGACAGTCAGAGGTAACGGTTAGAAACAATGAATTTACACAAAATGAATTCGGAGTTTTTTGCGTTATGAAGTCAGATGATAAAACCAGGTTCCAAAACAATAATATTTATCAAAATATTAAATATAATTTCATTATGGGACATGAGCAGGGAAAAAACATAGATGCAAGCTCAAACTATTGGGGTTCAGATAATGAGCCTGAAATTTTACAGGGAATATTCGACGGCCGTAAGGAAGAGACGATAGGTATGATTAATTTTTCGCCATGGCTCCCGGAAAAAGTGAATTTCTGAGTTTTAACGAATTTTGTTCTATATTTTTATAAATTTTGATATAATTTTCTTGTGAATCTGGATTCCCGCTTTCGCGGGAATGACGAAAAGGAGAAATTAAAAATGAAAAAGTTATCTGTTTGCGTCTCCCTTTTCTTTTTGATCTTTGGGTTATTAGAAAGCTTAAGCGGCGCGATGAATTTTATTGATGTGACAGCCGAATCCGAAACAGGTGATCCCGGCCGCGGGAAAGGTGTGGCAGTCGGTGATTTTGACAATGACGGATTATTGGATTTTTATGTTTCTAATAAGGGCGGAGGGAATTTCTTATTCCGAAATCAGGGTGGGATGAAATTTGCCGATGTTACAACAATGGCAAAAGTAAACGAAGCAGGTTATTCCCTGGGCTCAATGTGGAGCGACATAAATAATGACGGACATCTTGATTTATACGTGCCAAAGGGAGGCGTTTATGAAGTTGAATCCAACAGGCTTTTATTAAATAATGGAGATGGAACATTTAAGGATATCACCGGAAAATCCGGTGTTGGAGCAAAGACATTCAGTTATGGTTCAGCCATGGCGGATATTGATCATGACGGTTTTTTGGACATTTTTTGCGCGAACTACGGACCGAATAGTAAAAACATTTTATACCGAAATAACGGAAATAACACATTTACTGAAATTACCGAAAAGTCCGGTTTAAATGATTTAGGGTGGTGCTGGAGCGCGGCTTTCGCGGATGTAAACGGCGATGGATGGGATGATTTGTATGTGGTGCACGGCCGATACCCTGTAGGCGAGCGGAATAAATTATATCTTAATAACGGGAATGGAACATTTAAGGATATTGCAAAAGAATCAGGGACGGATGATCCGAACTGGGGGTTAGGCGCGAGCTTTGCCGACGTGGATAATGACGGCGATTTGGACCTTTTTGTTTCAAACTATATTGGGCCGAATAAATTATTTATTAACGATGGCACCGGCCATTTTAAGGATTTTTCAAAAAAATTTCATGTAGACCACAAAGGCTGGGGAAAAGGTCCTGTATTCGCTGATTTTGATAATGACGGCGATCTGGATCTATACGAAGCTGATTGTAAAGATGCGAATCAAATCTATGAAAATAACGGCAAAGGAATTTTCACGGAGATTACAAATAAACTTCCGCAGGTCGCGTGCGGTACGGTTCGGAGTAAAGGAATAGCCACGGCGGATTTTGATAATGATGGCGATATTGATTTTTATGTGGTTAACTGGAACGCGCCCAATAAACTTTTCATGAATACACAAAATGACAAAAACTTCCTAAAGGTTAGCCTTGAAGGAAGAACTTCAAATCGCGACGCGATCGGTTCATGGATAAAAGTTTTCGACGCGGGGCATCTTGGGGATATGAAATATTTCAGAGGATTGAGAGAAGTTACCACGGCAAGCGGTTTTTGCTCAATGAGCAGCCTTGATGTCCATTTTGGGCTGGACGCGTCCAAAATGTATGATTTAGAAATCAGATTTACAAATGGAACTAAAGTTGTTCAGAATAATGTAGCTTGCGGGCAAACTTTAAAAATAAAAGAACCGGCACAGGTTAATATCGTCGTAAAAAAAAATAATATAAAACAAAAAACACAGAGAGAAATCTTTCTTCCGTAGGGGCGTGATTTATCACGCCCTGATTTCTGGGCGCAATAAATTGCGCCCCTACAACAGATTCCTCGCTCTCGCTCGGAATGACAATCCCATAACACATCCTCACAACCCGACCCACAAACCACAACTCACCCATACAACCTCTGTTGGGTTTCGTTCCTCAACCCAACCTACCCACTAGTCTTCAGGGTAACCCATTATGTCATTGTCTAATATACATCGATAAGTAGTATCAAACGGACTGGCGTTACCGGATTTATCAATTATTTTAATCTTTACCCTGGGCAAATTAAT
>JBDROR010000010.1:0-2082 GCA_043809805.1 bacterium | reverse complement strand
GGGATGAATTAACGCCAGCGAAAAAAGAATATGACGCGATAGATAAAGAAGTAAAGGCGATTAAGGAGTTTTTCCCGAATATGGAAGAGGCGTTTTGTGGTGATTTTCATATCGTGGTTAAAAAATCAAAAACTACAAAATATGAAATTCCCGAAGAAATTAAACAACAATACGCAACGCCTGGAGTTGTCAAGAAAATGGAAATCAAGAGGATTGGAGAATAACAAACTTTCCCCGCCCCTAACCGGGTGGGGTGCGGCTCCGTGGCGTGATAGCTCGTAGGATAAGAGCCGAGCAGGGTAAGGCAACCGTAAAGACGGTGAGAACTGCCGGAGCCGCTAAATAAAAAATAAATTAAAAATATGTGGCAATTAAAAACACCTGAACAGATAGAAAAAGAAAATCTTGAACAAGCGAAAGATATGAAAGCCAACGAAGTTTCGGAGCAATTAAGAAAAATGGAACGGTGGGCGAATATCTATATTGATGAATATACATATGACGATTTAAGAATCGACGCCATAATTATTGATACAGAACATAAGTGGTTAAGAGGGTTTGAAATAAAAGTTACACGTTCTGATTTTTTAAATGACGAAAAATGGGAAAACTATTCCTGTTTTTGTTCCTCTCTATCCGTTGTTTGCCCCTGGGGACTCATCCAAAAAGAAGAAATCAATAAACCTTTTGGGTTATTGTGGGTTAGTCGCAATGGGTGCGCTAAATGGGTTAGACGTCCTAAGAATTTTCAAAAACGGGAAGCATTAGCCTGGAGATTTTTATACTACCGAGTAATAGAAACAGAGTTTAAGCGACTTTATTGGGGTAGACCGACTGCCGGAGCCGCTAAATAATACCATAAGGAGAAGAGAAGAAATAATGCACACTAAACATTGTAAATGTAAAGTATGCCACGGAACTAAAATTAATTATAAACCTTTTCGCCCAGGGCCGGAGTCCCCTTCACTCGACGGCGACGGAACAGGCGGGAAGGTTAAAATAGTTAAGAAAGGAGGAATAATGCCAAACGAATATCCAAAACGCAACAACGAAGAATCAAAGCTCCAGGCATTATTTGCCGGCTGGCTGGATAGCCAGGGGATTTTGTTTAATGCCTCAATGGCTGGCGTAAATTTGGGGATCAACACAGCGGTAACCCGGCACCGGATGGGCGCAAAAGCAGGATTCCCGGACATAATGATTTTTGAGGCCCGTGGCGGGTATCACGGATTAGCGCTCGAACTGAAAGCTATGGGTGGGAATGACAAAAATAGAAAACAGCGTATTTGGCAGGAATTTTTACAGGCGCGCGGGTATAAGGCATTGATTATGCCGACAAACCTGGAATTACTAGAAGGGCTGAAATGGTTGCAGGATGAGGTGGAGAAGTATTTAAAAGGTTAAAGTAAAATTGGCGAAAGAAAGGAATGAAAATGGAAATAAAATTACCATACCATGAATGTTCAAGTTTTAATCTTTGTAGTGTTAATGTTTGCCCGCTTGACCCGCTTTCAAATGAAAAAGAAATTTTGCCTGGCGAAGATAAGAAATGTAGGGGCGAAAAGCCAATGCGCCAAAGAATTGCTTTAAAATATCCTAACTTATTACCATATCAAGGTTTAACAAAAAGGCAGTTTGAAGCGCGCCAAAAATGGGATGCATTACCCCCCGAAAAGAAGGAGTTTTTGTGTAAACAAGGGATAAAAGCCTTAAAATCGCAAAATCGCTTGAGCCAAAAGCAAAAAGGCATAGGTATTTCATGAAACTGGTAACCGGAAACTGGTTGAGGCGCAGTTAAGAGGAGAATAAATGAGTATAAATATTAAAATTAAACAAGGATGCCCGAGGCAAGACCAGGTGGAAAAAATTTGTTATATCTGCAAAGGTAAAAATGGACATCACGAAATTCATTGTTCGAAAGGCAGGTGTAGTTGCTATGATGGCAGTGGAATAATTTGTGAAGGTTCACTCAATCTGCATTCAGGCGATTAGGGGAAAGTGAGGGGGGATGAGAAAATTAAAGTTTCGCTTTTGGCTTGGAGATAAAATGCAAGGGATATTAGAATTAGAACGGGGCGGCAT
>JBDROR010000009.1:0-3184 GCA_043809805.1 bacterium | reverse complement strand
AAAGAACAAGAGGCTGTTTTAAAAAATTTAATTTCGTTAAGTAAAGAACTGGACATACCGTTAGTTGCTACGAATGACTGCCATTATCTTGAAAAAAACGACGCCAAAGCGCATGATATGCTTCTTTGTATTCAGACAGGAACTACCCGCAGTGATCCAAAACGAATGCAATTTTCTTCCGAAGAATTTTATTTCCGTTCACCTGAAGAAATGAATGAGCTTTTTAAGGATATTCCCGAGGCGATTTATAATACCATTGATATCGCTGAGCGGTGTAATCTCGAGCTCTATTTTAATCAAATTTATTTGCCGCAGTTTGAAGTCCCCCAGAATGAGACGCCTTCAAGTTATCTTGAAAAACTCTGCAGGGACGGGATAAAAAAACGTTACAAAGCAATTACTCCGGAAATAGAAAACAGAATAGCTCATGAGTTAAAAGTTATTGATAAAATGGGTTATCCAAGTTATTTTCTGATTGTATGGGATTTTATACGTTACGCGAAAGAACATGATATTCCGGTAGGCCCCGGCAGGGGGTCCGCTTCAGGAAGCATTGTGTCTTACGGATTAGGCATAACCAATCTTGACCCGCTAAAATACGGCTTGATATTTGAAAGGTTTTTGAATCCGGAAAGAATAAGTTTGCCTGATATTGATATTGATTTTTGTTATGAGCGAAGGCCTGAAGTAATCGATTATGTGACTAAAAAATACGGGTCGGCGAACGTCGCGCAGATTATTACGTTTGGAACGATGGCCGCCCGCGGCGTTATCCGCGACGTAGGCCGGGTTTTAGATATGCCTTATTCGGAGGTTGACAAGATTGCCAAACTGATCCCGTTTGAGCCGGATATTACACTGGAAAAAGCGATTAAGATGGAGCGTGAACTTGCCGGTTTAATTAAGTCTAAACCTGAAGTCCGGGAATTAATTGATATAGCGAAAAGACTGGAAGGGCTCACACGCCACGCCTCGATGCACGCGGCAGGCGTGGTTATCTCCAAAGACGCTTTGACAAATTATGTTCCTCTTTTCCGCGGGCCGAACAGCGAAGTAATCACGCAGTATGACATGAATTCGATTGATAGAATCGGGCTTTTAAAAATTGATTTTCTGGGGCTGCGAACCCTTACAGTTATTTTTGACGCCATTCAAATAATAAAAAGAACAAAAAATATCAGTATAAATCCGGACGGACTTTTAACGAATGACGCGGCAGTTTATCAAACTTTAATCAGCGGCAATGCCATTGGGATATTCCAGTTGGAAAGCCAGGGGATGCGGGATTTGCTCAGAAAATTAAAACCGGAGACATTTGAGGATATAATCGCCCTGATTGCCTTATATCGGCCGGGCCCTTTAGGAAGTAATATGGTGGATGATTTTATAAAATGCAAGCATGGTTTAATGAAGATAAAATACCTTCATCCAAAACTTGAAGATATCCTGCAAACTACCTATGGAATAATACTTTATCAGGAACAGGTTATGAAAATAGCGGAGGCTGTCGGTAATTTCACAATGGGGCAGGCGGATATTCTGAGCAAGGCAATGGGAAAGAAAATCCCGGAGGTTATGGATCGCCAGAGAAAGACTTTTCTTGACGGGGCGAAAAAAAACGGGATTGATTCTAAAATTTCCAATGCGATATTTAATCTAATGGCTAAATTCGCGGGTTATGGTTTTAATAAATCGCACAGCGCCGCTTACGCGATGGTAGCGTATCAAACAGCCTATCTTAAGACGCATTTCCCGACAGAATTTATGGCCGCGCTATTAACCTCGGAAATGGGGGATAATAAAAAAATTGTTTTATATGTTGATGAATGCCGCAGAATGAATATTGAGGTATTGCCGCCCGACATAAATGAAAGTTTCTCGAAATTTACCGTGGTTAAAGAAGGGGTGATACGTTTTGGTCTTAACGCGGTAAAAAATGTTGGTGAGGCCGCAATCGCGTCTATTATTTCAGGACGTAAACAGATTGTTAAATATAAGACACTTTTAGAATTTTGCAAGTCAGTGGATTTAAGGATTGTAAATCGCCGCGTGATTGAGAGTTTGATTAAATGCGGCGCCTTTGATTCATTGGGCGTTTATCGCTCCATGCTCTTGTCCGCGGTGGGTGGAACAATGGAGGTTGCTTCGGGGATTCAGAAAGATAAACAATCAGGGCAGTTTTCTTTGTTTGGGGCTGATGAAAATAACGGGCGGGAAGTAAAGGTTCCGGATATTGAAGAATGGCCGGAAAATAAACTTTTAAGTTTGGAGAAAGAAATGCTTGGCCTATATATTTCAGGGCATCCTCTGGATCATTATAAGGATGAGGTAAAACAATTTACCAATTGTAATACTCTGGATTTGGCAAATTTATCGCAGGATAATGAGGTTCGGATCGCGGGTATCGTTAGTACAATAAAGAAAACAATTACCAAAAAAGGCGACAAAATGGGGTTTGTCGGGCTGGAAGACAGGCATGGCATGGTAGAGATGATTGTTTTCCCGATTGTGTTTAGAAATGCGGGTGAATCCATGAATGAAGATGTTTTGATATTTGTAAGGGGAAAGGTGGATTTTTCAGGAGAGCAGAATGAAAAGGTAAAAATAATCGCGGAAGAAATAATTCCGCTTTCTCAAGTAAAGGAAAAAATGACCGGCATTGTTCATATCCGGATAAATACTTTGGGAGTAGAAACCGGTTTATTGGAAGAAATAAAAAATGTACTTAACCGTCATAAAGGCAAGTGTCCTGTTTATTTGCACTTTTTAAGGCCTTCAAAGGATGAAATTGTTCAAAAATTAAATTTTGATTTTCTCGTTTTACCATCAAGGGAACTGATAAGTGAAATTGAAAAAAATCTTGGAGAAGATAGTATTTGGTTTAGCATTCGGGCGGCCAGTGTACGGAAAAAATGATGTTTTTATTAAATTTGTGATATAATCTTGCAGATGAAACTCTAAATTCTAAACTCGAAACACTAAACAAATCCAAAACCCAAAATCTAAAACAAGGCGATTTGTGTTTTGTTTTGAGTTTATAATTTTGAGTTTGTTTAGAGTTTAGGATTTAGTGTTTAGGATTTGAAATTTTTGATATGGTGGCTTGGTGACATTTTATAGGAGAGTGTATGGCAAGTTTGTCAGAAGTTAAAAATTATGCGGGATTGACGCCATGGCAGAGGGT
>JBDROR010000008.1:0-5179 GCA_043809805.1 bacterium | reverse complement strand
CCAATGCGGTTATAAAATTATTAGGACATTAACTTTAACTATAAATAGTATTTTGCGGCAGATGGATGAAAAATTTATTGATATGGTTAAGTATGTATGGGAGTATGGTAATAAGTCGTGAAGAAATTTATTTTTTCTTTTCTTCGATTTTCAATCAGCTTTATCATTATTTATTTTCTTTTACGGAAGATAGATGTCCGCGAATTATCCTTGCGAATCACAAATCTTAGTTATTCTTTTTTATTCTTAGCCTTTATATGTCAATTATCGGTAGCTTTTATCGGGGCTTACCGTTGGCAAACGTTACTGCAAGGCAGGGGGATAAAAGTAAGTTTTGGGAAATTATTGGAATTTGGTTTTATAGGGCAATTTTTTAATTCTTTTTTGCCGGGTTCTTCAGGCGGTGATTTTGTCAAAATGTATAAAGTTGTTACCCACAGTAAAGATAAGGTGTACGCGGGAATTTCGGTTCTGGCGGAAAAAGTCATCGGATTTTACAGTATATCCATTTTTGTTATTATAGCTGGTGTTTTCAGTTTCGGATTGCTCCCTGAAAGATTACTATGGACAATTTTTTTAATAATAATTTTTGCCTTTCTAGGCCTTTTTGTTTTTATATATTTTAAAACATGTATCATTAAATTTTTAGGCGCGTCAGGCAATCAAGAAAATATATTGGCAAAAATAAAACAATATGTGGTGACTTTTTATGAGGCTCTGCATTTTTTTATTACACACCGTGAAATTCTTTTGAAAATAATTGTTATTTCACTTTTGATGCAGTTTTTATCGATAATAAGCTGCTATTTTATCGCGAGATCCGTTGGGCTTTGTATAAACGTTTTTTATTTTTTTATTTTTATTCCTATTGTTTTTTTAATCACTGTGATTCCCATATCTTTGAGTGGGATTGGTGTTCGCGAAGGGGTATTTGTATATTTATTTGGTAAAGTTAATGTTCCTTCCGATCAGGCTGTTTTGATTTCTTTTTTATTTTTTACTTTGATAATAGTTTTCAGTTTGATTGGCGGTGTGGTGCATTTTTGGTCAAATGTAAAAAGTTATTTTAATAAAAGATTAACGTAGGAAAAGATATAGGCTTTAAAAACAGGAAAGCCGAGTTGCCGAAAGAAAAGCTTTTGGTATGCTCGGTTTTTTGTTGGATGAACATCCGTCATTTCGGTTTTATTATCCCCGTGAAACTTGTCCTCGGGGATGAGGAACGGGGACGGGAATGGCGTAGCGGGCTGGGGGAGATTTTATATGAAAAAATATTGCTTTATTTTAACCATATTAATATTATTTGTGGGGCCTTTAAATGTGGCCATACAGGCGAATCAGGCCCCGGAAGAAATTACTGCCATTAATCCGGCTGATGGTTTAATAAACCAACCGATAAATTCAACTCTTAGCTGGAATGTCAATTATCCGGAAGAAGAAGGTTCCCGGTATAATGTTTATTGGGTTAATAGTGATTTATTCGATATTTTTAATACAATTAACTTAAAATCTTTTAATCAAACCTCAAAAACTTATACTTTTACAAATCTTCCGTATAATACCAAAATATTTTGGGGAATAGAGGCAATTAATGGTAATGGGAATAGAAAATATAGTTCAACGTTCAATTTCACAACAATTGAAGATAGCAGTGTTCCTGCCGGCTGCTCGATCCTTATAAATAGTGGAGCGGCATCTACTGATTCATATTCGGTTACATTAAATTTATCAGCCGTTGACAGTGATTCAGGAGTTAAAGAGATGAAGTTAAGTAATGATGGGAATAACTGGACTAATTGGATAAATTATACAACAGAATACCAATGGAACCTTGCAGATTGGAATTATGGGGGACAATATGGTTTGGCTGCATATACGGTTTATGCCAAATTCAAGGATTATGAAGGTAATGCATCTCAATCATGTTCAGATTCAATTACAAAGACAAGTGGAACTTCCGGCCAGATTCTTTTGAAAGGTAAAGTTTACCCGGCTATTCAGGATGCCATTGATGCGGCAAGTCAGGGGGACACGGTTTATTTAACAGAGGGATATTATAGTGTTCCTGTATCTCTTCATTCAGAACTCCCTGATTATTTTAATTTTTGGTTAGGGATTGTTATAAGAACAGGAATTACTTTAAAAGGAGAAGGAGCAGATAAAACTGTAATTGATATTCAGGGAAATGCGCGTTTTGGGATACTTGATTCTGATAATTCAACTATTGAAGGTCTAACAATTATTAGTTATGGTTCCGTAAATAATTCTTCTGTTATTTTACTTGAATCAGATTTGTCTAAAATAAAAAATTGTATTATAAAAGGCGGGGAAAATGGTATCTATATTGGTAATTATACTTCAGCATTCAATACTGAAATTTCAAATAATCTTATTATAAATAATAATAATGCTGGAATATGGTTAGCTTTAGGCAATAACGTCTCTATTTATAATAATACAATAGCAAATAATAATTCTTATGGGTTTTATGGTTGTTTAGGTTCAGCTAAAATGGTTAATAATATTATAACTAAGAATGGAATTGATGTGAATGATGTTTACGATAACAACAATGATAATTATAATGGTAATACATCTGACTCTTCTTCTTTTGTAGATTTTTCGGCGGGAGATTATCATCTTAATTCTAATTCCCCTTGTATTAATGCAGGCGCGAATGTGGGGATTCCTTATACCGGAAGTGCGCCTGATATGGGAGCGTATGAATATAATGGAACAGGCGAAATTCAGGTATTATCGAACCGAACGGATGCATCATTCACGATAAGAGGTTCTGCAGGGTCGTATGATGGCGCTGGAACAAGTTGGTCTGCTTCCGGATTACCGATAGGTATTTATACCATTACTTTTAAACCAATAACCAATTGTTGTTCACCATCATATCAGACAGAGATGCTTTATAGTGGACAAATACTTACTTTCGACGGTAATTACCAGCCGGATACTATTGGCCCAACCGGTACGATGTCTATAAATTTTGATGAATATGCCACAGCTGATAAATTTGTAACTATAACCTTTGACATTACTGATGAAATTGCGGGGATAGGGAGTAATTCACAGATGATGTTTAGTAATGACGGAGCAGTTTGGTCATCCGCGGAACCATATTTATCAATAAAGAAAAATTGGGATTTAACCGGAACTAAAATAGTTTATGCTAAAGTTTCAGATTCTTTGGGCAATTGGGCAACATTAACAGATTCTGTTTTATATGTCCCCAATCGTCAAGTTTTAGAAGTCCCTACTCAATATAGTACTATCCAGTCTGCAATTGATGCGGCGCAGGATGGGGATATGGTGTATGTGCTTCCGGGGACATATGAGGCGGCCATTAACCTAAAACAAGGAGTAAGATTACAGGGCGCGGGGGCATCAATGGTTATTCTGCAGAATTGGACTATAAAGATGGCATCCAATAGTATGATAGATGGTTTTACAGTACAGAGTTCCCTTAATTGTTACGGATGCGATTTTGCTGTTATTTCCAATAATGTGTTAAAAGGAACGGTTTTGGCGGGACTGAATGGGAAACAAATAGTAAGAAATAATTTAGTAAAAGCAAATATATGTATTTTAGGTTGGAATGCGTCGAAGGGAGAAGTTATCATAGCAAATAATACTTTAAACAATGTTAATAGAACAGCGTTAACTTATGAAGTTACGAATTTTTTGGCAGATATAAAAGTCTATTTAAAAAACAATATTATTGCTTTTAATAATATCGGAGTTATAGATACCAGCCCGGATAAGATCCACCAGCATATTTTCCCTTCTTTTAATACATACTGGGGTAACATAAAAGGAAACTTTGGCGAGCTTGACCAATATTATTCAGGAGCCAATAACTTTAAAAAAATGGGGCCTGGCGATATAAATTCCGACCCCAAGTTTGTAGATTTTGCCAATGACAATTTTCATCTCCATGCAGGTTCAGCTTCAATTAATAGTGGTGAGTTTGAGACAAGATTTAATGACCCGGATGGGACAAGAAATGATAGAGGTGTTTATGGAGGGCCGGCATTAAATACAGCTCCAAATGCCGATTTTAGTGTTAATCCGTTACAGGGAGGAATTGGAACAATATTTAGTTTTAACGCAGCGTTATCCCATGATGTGGGAAGTAAAGACGAGCAATTACAAGTTAGATGGGATTTTGATTGTAATGGAATTTATGACTCGCAATTTTCAAGCGATAAAATATCCACCCATAAATATTCAATGGCCGGTGTATATAATGTAAAACTTGAGGTTAAAGATGAAAAAGGTTTCATTTCAACATCAATTAAATCTGTTAAGGTAATTAACCACCCTCCTAATGCACCTAACAATCCAATCCCGGCTAATAATGCAAAAGATCAACCAGTGACTATTATCTTAAGATGGGATGGCGATGACCCTGATGTTGATGATGAAGTTAATTATGATGTTTATTTTGGGACAAGTAGTAATCCGCCTCTTGTTTCATCTGGACAGGGTGATAAATTTTTAAACCTTGGGACAGTTAACTATGGAAGTGTTTACTATTGGAAGGTTGTAGCAACTGATAGTAATGGCGCTTCTAGTATTAATCCAACAGTATGGACATTTATTACCGGTAATCCTCCTGAAGGGTCCGTTTCTGTTAACAGCGGGAGCACCTATACAAATTCAGTTTCTATAATAGTTAATTTATCAGCTTCGGATGATGTGGGGGTGACTGGATATTATATTACAACCAATTCTTCCAAACCGCTCACAGGTGATTCTGGTTGGATATTTATAAGTTCCACTAAAAATTTTACCGGCAATGTTTCGTATACTTTAAATAATGGAGATGGAATTAAAACTCTTTATGTATGGTATGAAGATGAAGAAAACAATGTATCAGAGACGTATAGCGACTCGATAATTTTAGATACAGAGGCACCTGTAAATATTAGCAGTAACTTTATAAATAAAAATGTGTCATCAACAAATTCAACAACGACTATTTTGTCTCTTTCGGCAACAGATAATATAAATGTAGCGGGATATTCTATCGCGGAAAATTCAATTGTTCCTTCAGTTAACGATTCAAGTTGGATAGCAATTGCATCAACAGCATTTTATTCTGATAATGTATCTTTCCTGTTAAGCAATGGTGATGGTACTAAAACGGTTTATGTATGGTTTAAAG
>JBDROR010000007.1:0-5483 GCA_043809805.1 bacterium | reverse complement strand
CCACGTTCCACACTAGAGCCCGAACAGAACTCATGCCGCCTCTATGCCGGATGCCGCATGACCAGTAAGCACATTCCCGTCATACTTATCCCGAAAATCACGTCCATATTTCGGTTTTGACATCATCTCGCACTTTCGACTCTTGTTCAACGGTTCACTTTCGTTCATCTTTTCTGTTCCCACCATTCCTTGACGCTCACCACCATACCTTTTGGATACAGCAGCTCAAGGCGGTTTGACACCTGCTCATGCAAGCCGATGCCGAAGAGCCATTTTCTTCATCTCCCGTATAGTTTTACGTGGCACACGGACGTTGGTTCCTACTGCTACTTACTGCCAACTGACTCCCTATTATTATTTTAGATATTGCCAATGTGTTCACTCCTAAATGCCTGGCTATCTCTGCGTTTGTTAATAGTTATTCTCACTAGGAACCAACCCCTCTAAAGTGGACTAAATCAACTCCGTCCCTCTTTATCCGCCTCTTTATCATGTCCAGCGGCAGCTGTCAAGAAATAAATAGAACCGTCCCCCTTTTTATGAATTTGTTGCTTTATGAATAAATGTGTGATAAATTAATTGAAATGAATATTATGTCTGATAAAAAAAAATTAATGTTTGTTTTGTTGTTTATATTGGTAATAATTTTGTCCCTGAAATCAACTATAATCGGGCCAAAACAAACACATGTTCCGTTAAAATACAAATCTCTCGATAAAAATATTTTGTCTAACAAAACCAAATACGCGAATTTAAACATACCTGAATTGGAACTAAACCAGCTGAATAAACCTAAAATAGAATACCGTGAAAATACTAAAAATATTTTTAAATCCATAATAATTCCAACGGTAAAATATACACCTCCTATCGTTTCAACCCCGCCTCCTCCACCTGCCGCCAGGCGTAACCCTTTAGAAGCAGAATTAAAAAAGATGCAATTTATCGGTTTTAGCGAAAATAAAGGAAAAATCAGTATATTTTTATCAAAAGGGGATAATCTGTTTGTGGTAAGTAAAGGAGAAAAAATAGAAGATAAATTTTTGGTAAAAGATATAACTCAGACCGATATTGTTTTAACCATTATAAATCAAACGGATATTGAATTTAAAATAAGTTTAGAGGAACAGTAGGAAGGGCAGGCACGGGGACCTGCCCCTACGGAAGAAAGATTTCTCACTTCGTTCGAAATGACAAAAGTGTACGTTCGAAACGACAATACGTACGAAATACGATATACGAACGACGCCATGCCTGCCGGCAGGCAGGAATTGTTGTCATTCCGAACGAAGTGAGGAATCTTATACTGACAATTGTTACGGAGATTTTTAGGTGAACCCAGCCCCTCATAAAATAGTTGGATTGGGTTAAATCAGTTATCTTTATTAGAAAAAAGTTGATTCTCTTGCTTAAGTACGAAGATTGGAGGTGAGGGGCGGGGTGAATAATTAGGTTAGTTATAACTATAGGAGGAAGGGCTGGGTGAAAACATTAACTCGTTATATTATCAAAGAACTCATTCCACCGTTTTTCTTAAGCCTTTTTGTAATAACTTTTCTTTTGCTTTCCGGCAAGATTTTTGATTTGACGGAACTTTTTATTACTAAAGGCATACCGGCAAAAATAATAGGCCAGCTTCTTTTATATATTTTGCCTTCATTTTTTGCCATTACAATACCTATTTCCGTTTTAGTGGCTGTTCTTATGGCATTGGGCCGGCTTTCCTCTGAAAACGAAATTATCGCGATAAAAACAAGCGGCATTAACCTAATCCGATTATTTACGCCTGTGATTGTAATATCGGTTTTTATCAGCTTATTTATGTTTTGGTTTAATAATAATATTCTGCCGAAATCAAACTTCGCGTTTAAAAATCTGTATTATACAATCGTTCAGAAAAAGGCAGAGGTAGTTATAAAAGAAAAAGTTTTTATAGATGACTTTGATAAGCTGGTTATTTATATTGGAAGCATGGATGAAAAAAAATCCAGATTATACAATGTGTTTATACAAAAATTTGAACCGCATAAACCCCGGCAGACTATTATCGCGAAAGAGGCTGAGCTGATTTCTAATCCCGATGAACGGAAAGTGACAATGAAACTTTATAATGGAACCGCTCATGAATGTGATGAAAAAAATATGGCCAGATATCATAAAATTGCTTTTGAGACTTATAATATCAACATTGACATTAACCAGATGCTGGGACAAATTGCCGATATTAGAAAAGGCGACAGAGAAATGAATATGAGTGAATTAAAAGAAGAGGCTAAAAAAGCAGGTGAATTAAAATTAAAAACCGGATTTTTATGGGTGGAATATTATAAAAAATCCGCTATCGCGTTCGCGTGCACAATCTTTGCAATAATCGGTTTACCCCTTGGCGTAATGGCAAAAAAAAGCGGACGCGCGATTGGAATTTTTACAAGTATATTTTTAAGTTTCGTCTATTATCTTTTTTTAATAGGCGGGGAAACTTTAGGCGACAGGGGGAAAATTAGTCCATTCTTATCTATGTGGTCGGCCAATGTCATACTTGGGATTATTGGGATAATTTTACTTATTGTTGTGGTTTATGAAAAGAACCCGCTATTTAGGATCAAGGGTCAAGGGGCAAAGGGCAAATGAAAACAATTGACCGGTATTTAATCCGCGAATATCTTAAACCGTTATGTTATACCTTCCTGGCAGGTACGCTTATTTATTTAACCGCGGAACTTTTTGAGAATATTGATCTTCTGATAGACAACAAAGTCCCGCTAAATACGGCAATAAGCTTTTTTATTTATAAACTCCCTATGATTATTATAGAAATATTGCCTATCATTTGTTTGATAGCTGTCCAGCTCACATTCTCACGGCTAAGCCGCCAAAATGAATTGGTAATTTTTAAAGTAAGCGGCATGCACACTATCCGTATAATCGCGCCTATTCTGTTTTTTAGTTTATTGCTAAGCATCGGCGCGCTCATCTTTAATGAAACAATAGTCCCAATTTCCAACACTAATTTTAAAAGCATAAAAAACCAGAAAATTTATAAAAGAAATTACATCCCAAGTGAAATAAGACAAAATGTTTCATATTATGATGAAACCGGCAAAATGTATTTTATTAAACAAATAGACCCCAATCGAGGCGTAATTAATGGATTTACCGGATATGAATTTGATAAAGATTATAGATTAACAAAACGATTTGACGCGCTTTCCGCGAAATGGCTTGGGGAATACTGGATATTGGAAAATGGATTTTTAAGGACATTCGATGGAAAAGAAAAGGCAGAGCCTTTTAAATTGCAAAAAGTGACAATCGTTGAAACACCGGCGGATTTTGTAAGAAAGCAAAAAGATCCAATGGAAATGTCTTTTTTTGACCTGCGGAAATATGTCCGCAAAATGAAAAACAGCGGCCTTGAGTTCAAGAAAGAAATGATTGAATTATATACAAAAATTTCATACCCGTTTACATGTTTTTTTATTGTTCTTTTGGGAATACCATTTGCTTTAAAAACCGGCCGTAAAGGAACATTTATTTTGTCTGTCGGTTTAAGCCTGCTTTTTGGATTTATTTATTGGGGAGTAATAGCTTTATTTAAGGCATTAGGAAGAAGCGATGTTCTTTCGCCCGTCCTTTCTGCGTGGGGAGCGAATATTTTGTTTGGTTTAACAAGTCTGATAATGTTGAAATGGACGAACAAGTAGCGTAAAACGTGAAATGTAAAACGTAAAAAGAAAAACAAATCTAATCTATTTTTAAAAAACGTTGTAATCCCATTATCATTTTTCCAATATCATCAAGTTTTTTGTTTAAATCTACTTTTTCAGTTTCGTTAATGTAACCAAGCCGATACGCAATCTCCAACTGTGTTTCAACTTCACTGACGGAACCCTGAGCAATATGTAAAAATTGAATAAACTCTTTTTTAGTCTGACGTCCAGCCCCTTCAGCTATATTGCTTGGAATTGAAATAACAGCTCTGCGAATCTGTACAACTAAAGCATAGTTTTCTGTTTTTGGAAATTTTTTTATAACTTCGTAAATCTCAACAACAAAATCAATACTTTTATTCCATACATCAAGTTTTCTGTGTGGTCTCATTTCACGATTTACAATTCACGTTTTACGTCTTTTTAGAATATAACCGAAAACGCCGCATTCTGGTAATCGGCAAATTCATCGCCATAAACAGCATAATCAAGCTGAAAAAACCAAAGACCGTGAAGCGTAACCCCATAAGTCGGATACCCCTGATTACTTCCTCCTCTGAGTCCTACAAATAAGAAATTTTTAAACAGCGAAAATTTCATTTCCGCACCCAGATGGAGCTTATCCGCAAAATCGGAATTTTCTCTGGCATCGCCGTTTAAATTATCTAAATCCGCCGAAAGTATCACATTGAAAAATTTACGCTGTGAGTCGGGATAAAAATATTTCAGCGGATAAAAGGCCGTTCCAATTCGGACATTCATAGGGATATCATCATTTGTTATGCCGGCAGTATCATAAGAAATGTTTGTTCCAATGTCCCGAATAGTCATCCCAAGCCGCATATAATCAGTTAAATCTGTTATAGCTCCCAAATCAAATCCCAGAGAAGTTCCCCTGGTATCCAAATTAATTTCCTCATTAAAATCTATTACATCAGATGTATCAGCGCCCCGATATCCATTAATAAGTTCCTGCATGGTATATGGATTCGCTTCATTTGACGCTTTAATCCTGTTAATATATTTTACTGTCCAACCAACGGACAAATCCCTTTTATCGCCCTTGGCAAATGTAGGAATAATACTGTCGATTTTGTACGCGCCTGAAAAAGACGGTACAATGTCCGCTGATACTTCATATAAAACCTGGTCATTAACTAACTGTAAAGGAAAACCAATTGGTAAACCCTGCTCTTTTATCCAAAGGCTGGTTTTTGCGTCACCGTATACTCCCAAACCGAATGTCATCTTTTTCTTTCTTACTTTTGGAAGAACCAAATCCATCCCCGCCCCCAAACGAATACCAATTTTGCTCCCTGACGCGAAGTTATCTATAAGTGTCTGAGTCTCAGAAAGCGATAATACTTGATCCGAAGGCGTATCCTGAATCGTTTCCGCCAGATCTATTGAATCAGTAACCATGTTAATGGTATCTTCCGTCCCTCTGCCATAAAACTGCAGCGAAAGATTCATTCCAGGCAAGAACATCATTCCCGCTGGATTCCAGTTCCTGCCGTTTTCATCATCAGCTACAGCGACAAACGCGCCTCCCATACCCATAGGACGCAGGCCCTTGTAAAAAATACTTTCAGCGGCGTAAGTTGAGAAAACAAATACAAAACCAATCAAGATTGTTAGAAAAAACAAACGACGGCTTTTAACTATATGCATATATCCTCCCTTTATAATTGTCATTTCGACCAAAGAAAAAAATCTGGGCTATTATTTTAAGACAGATTTCTTGCTTCGCTCGAAATGACAGTGCAACTCGGA
>JBDROR010000006.1:0-10391 GCA_043809805.1 bacterium | reverse complement strand
AACAGGATTACCTCTCCTATTATCAAAATACCCCTCGCTGCAATTCCATTCGTGGATATATGAACCTCTTCCACCCCCAACCTCCGCTTTAAGGTTTACCGCCTCCCCAAAACCTACATTGTATCTATCAATGATGATGTTTACCCACATAGGTTCATTATAAGATATATCTGTCGGCGGCGGCGGCGGCGTGTAATACCCCCCACTCGGTCCAGCATCTCCTTTATTCTGCCCCGGCAACTCGCAGCCAACTATGCCGAGAATTAAAAAGGACGCTACAGAAAACATTGCCCATTTTTTAAATCTCATTGTCTACCTCCTCCTTCCTTGTTTTTAGTTATCTTTTGCTTTTTAAAGTTACATCTGAACTACCCATAACATCACCTCTATTTTTACTTATATACCAAAAAACAAAAATAGTCTACAGCATAAACACACACGTTTTATTTCTCAAAAAGACAATTGCTATTTATATCGGTTAATTAAATAAAATTCATAAGTACTTTTTATGCAAAATTTAATTGCAAAATTTGGGTTTTAGGAGTATTATAGAGCTTATTGGGTCTATTGAGTAATAAACTAATACGAGGGGGGAGAAAATGATGACTAATATCGATAAACTGTCCGCTGTACTTAGCAGTAAAAACCTTAATGATCTTGAATCAAAAAGTGATTACCAATTTTTTCGACAAATCCTTGAAGGAGTTGAAAATATAAAAAATGAATTCGCGAACAGCATATTTGCCCAAAAAATAATATCAGACCTTGGGATAAGACTCACCTCCGCGAATAATATAAACGAAATTTCTAATACGATACTGGATTGCGCGATGGCTTTAACCAAAACGCCCGCGGGAAGCATTTCCCTGTACGACGAAGAGGAAAACATGCTTAATCTGGTTACCGCAAAAGGTTTTAGCCCCGAGTTTGCTCATGTAACAAAATATCCCGTCAGAAAAGGTGGAATGACTGAATATATTTTAAAACAGAAAGAACCGATTGTAGTCAATAATATTGCCAGCCAGCCTTCCTTTAATAATCCCATGATGTTAAAAGAAAAAGTAAGTTCTCTGATCGCGCTGACTTTATTCTGTGAAGAAAAAATAGTTGGGATTCTATACGTGGATGATTTTGTGCCGAGAGATTTCTCGCCGGAACAAATTGCGCAGCTTTCTCTTTTAGCCATGCAGGCCGCGTTCGGAATAGAAAAAATAAAATTGCTTGCCCAATTAGAAAAGAAAAATCAGGAGCTAAGTAAAACCACCGAATACATGAAAGCAATTTTGGATAATTCCGCCGACATGATCATCACTACTAATTCACAGACAGACATAGTCGAATTTAACCCGGCGGGAGAACGTATGCTTGGATATAAAAAAGAAGAAGTATTCGGGACATCCGTGGAAAAATTCTACCGCGACGTTGAAGAAAGACGAAGGATTATGGGAAAAATCCAGGGAGAAGAACAAATTGAGAATTATGAAACGAAGTTACAGACAAAAGATGGAAAGTTATTAGATATCTCTTTAAGCTTGTCTCAACTAAGAGATAAAAACAGCAATATTATTGGAACTGTCGGTGTCAGTAAAGATATTAGCAAACAAAAACAACTTGAAAAAAAAATTGATGGAAGCAAATAAACAATTAGAGCAAAAGATAAAGGAAGTGCAAAAAATAGATCAGATGAAATCTGACTTTTTATCTGTTGTTTCGCACGAACTGAGAACTCCATTAACTTCAATTCTTGGTTTTGCAAAAATGATTCAAAAAAAGTTTATCAAAGATATTGTCCCGTTTTTAAATGCTTCTGAAGGAAAAATTACTGAATCTGTAGACAAAATCCAAAAAAATCTACAAATCATAACATCTGAAGGAGAACGGCTGGCCCGCCTGATAAATAATGTCCTGGATCTGGCAAAAATAGAGGCAGGAAAAATGGAATGGAAAATTGAACATTCTAACATAGACGAAGTATGTAAAACCGCCATGTATGCCGTTTCTTCACTGGCAGACCATAAAAAACTTGCTGTTAAACTTTCAATAGATGAAAATCTGCCTCTGGTAAACATTGATAAGGACAGACTGATACAGGTAGTTACAAACCTTTTCAGTAACGCCATCAAGTTTACTAATACGGGTTCGGTCACTTGTGCCGTAAAAAATCTTGGAGACAAAGTGGAGGTTTGCATAAAAGATACAGGAATAGGCATTTCGCCGGAAAATATTAAAAAGGCATTTGAAAAATTCAAACAAGTTGGCGAGGGAGATACAGTTAGCGACAAACCAAGAGGAACCGGACTTGGACTTACTATTTGCAAAGAGATAGTTGAAGCGTTGGGCGGTACAATATGGGTTGAAAGTGTATTTGGGAAAGGCAGTTCTTTTATATTCACATTACCATCCATAGAGGGAACCGCCGCCGCGTCCAAACCAAAAGAAACATCTTTGGAATATGTTCCTATAGCCACAAGCAAATTCATTGATAAAATCAACAAAAAAGAAAAAAATTACTTTATTCTGATTGTCGATGATGAAGCTCATATAAGAACATTGCTAAGACAAGAACTTGAAGATGAAGGATATGGAATTCTGGAAGCAGGGAATGGCAATGACGCGTTAGCCAAAGCCCGCAACGAAAAGCCCGACCTTATAATCTGCGATATATTGATGCCCGGGCTAAACGGATTTGATGTCCTTACACTTCTAAAAACAGATAAAAATACTTCGGATATCCCCATATTGATGCATTCTGTATATGAAGATAAAGAAAAAGGATATAAACTAGGCGCAGATGAATATATTACCAAATCAGTCAATACTGAAAAATTAATAAAATCAGTGTCTGACCTTTTGTCCGGAAAGGGCAAGAAGACATGGAATAAAAAAGTTCTTCTTATTGAAGAGGATAAAGTTATTTCTGACTCCGTCCATGAGGTTTTAACGTCAAAAGGCTATCAGGTTATATCCGCTTATGACGGCAAAGAAGGGCTGGAAAAAGCAAAGGCAGAAAGCCCTGATTTAGTCATAATCGATGATGTAATCTCTAAATTCAATAATTACGAAATCCTAAAAACTTTAAAATTAGTCAATGAGACAGAAAAATCAAACATAGTTATTCTTACCAAAGATAAATGAGAAATCGGCGAGGGATCTCCAACAAATGGGAATTAAAACATTCTCTAAAGGAAAACTTAATTTAAGACAATTGCTGGCGGACGAAAAAGAAAATATTGCCACCCTGCTAAAAAGAGCTGCTGATTTACTCGCCTTTCAAAATGAGGTATCTTTATACAACAATGAATCGTATGTTATTGCCTCTACTTCCACCCAACCATCTCAGTTGTCAGTTGTCAGTTGTCAGTTGTCAGAACAAGAGAATTATTGTGAAATTGAAGAGGGCTGGATTTTTAAATTTGTTTATCAGGAAAATTGTTTGGGATTTATATTTATCCAAAAAGATTCAATCACCAAAGAAAAAGTATTTAATTTGGCCAACGTGATTGGAAATTTTTTAAACGAGATCATTAAATTAAAACTCGAGAAAAAAGAATTACTGCAGGAAATTCTTAGTAATTATAGAGAAATAAATCTATTGTATAAATTCAGCGGGAATATTAGTACGCATCTGGATTTGGATTATGTCCTAAAAAGTGTCCTGATGGAAAGCAAGAATGTTATATCCGCGGATACGTATGACATTCAACTCGTTGATAAAAAAACAAATGCTCTGCAAACAAAGATATTTTTGGGAAATGCATGCCCATCTTCCAACCAAACACATCCTGACAAAGTAATTGCCCGCATGGTAGCCAAAACAGGAATTCCGCAAATAGTTAATGACACAAAAGAAAAACAAAAAATCAAAGATTGTCAATGCGGCATAAATTCAATTATAGGCATTCCGTTAAAAACAAAAGAAGAGATTTATGGAGTAATAGTTTTAAGCTCCCGTATGGAAAATCGTTTTACGGCGCGCGACGAAAAACTTTTATTCAGCCTTGCGACACAAGCGGCGATCGCGATAGAAAATTACCATCTTGAAAAAATTAATTGGGAAAACAGGCGACAGCTTGCCCTTAAAACAATAATAAATGAAGAGCAGGAAAAAGAATATAAAGATTTTCTCGGTTTATCATTCCAAATGGCCACATTAAAAAATAAAATACCGGTGGACGACCCTGTCTCGTATCTTATATACGGCGAATACGGCGTAGGGAAAAAACTTTTGGCAAGATATATCCATCGCAAAAGCAAAAGGAAAAACGGCCCGTTTATTCCGGTTGATTGCGCGATCTTTTCTTCATCGCCGTTAAATTATAAGCTCCTGCTTGGATCGGGCACAGATTTTAAACAAAAAAAATTGGAGGTTGATTTTAGTTATCTGGAATTAGCCGAAGGCGGAACGCTATTTCTGCAGAACGTGGACAGACTTCCTAAAGAATTGGGAGAAAAATTAAGCGAACTTATTAGTTCCAAAGATGTAAGGATCGCGGCTGAAACATCTGTCTCCCTGGATAAAAAGGCCGAGAAAGGCGAGTTTGACCTTAACCTTTATAAAATTCTCACCAAAAACACCGTTTTCATCTCTCCATTAAGAGAAAGAAAAAAAGATATTGTCAGGCTGACTGAATATTTTATAAAAAAATATTCCAACAGTCTTGGCAAAAAGATAGAAGGTGTGGACAGCAAGGCTTACGAAAAACTTTTGAATTATCACTACCAGCTCGGGAACATAAAAGAATTAAAGCAGGTAATCGAGCGCGCGTGTATTTTAACGGAATCAAATATTATTTCAAGCGACTACATATTTCTAGGCATGCCTACAACGCAAACTAAATTTTGCTTTAATCTTCTTAACCTCAAACCCATTAACTATCTCGTTAAAAAAGGATTATTCCCGCACCCTCTTGCTTATGTTAGCTCTCTTTTTGTCCTTCTGATTTTTTATTTTGCCTTTTTTGGAAATAATAAATTTACGGAAAATCCAGGAACATTTTTCGCGTGGTCTCTCTGGTGGCCGTTTTTTATATTGTCTATTTTCTTTTTTGGCAGGTTTTGGTGCAGTATATGTCCTATTAACGAATATGGCATTATCTTAAGAAAAATAAAACATTTTAACTTGCAAATACCTTCTTTTATTGTGAATAATGCTCATTATTTCGCCACAATTGGATTTTTATTGGTCCTTTGGATCGAGGAGGCCTTTCTAATGAGGCATTCCGCCTTTCGCACAGGAATAATTATGGGAACAATATTTTCCGTGGCTGCCACGATAAACATACTATTCCCCCGCCATACCTACTGCCGATATATCTGTCCTTTGGGCTGGGCGGCCGGATTTTTTTCATTTTTTTCAATTATTGAATTAAGGGCAAATCCCAATATTTGCGCCAATAAATGTAAAACCCACGACTGTTTTAAAGGTAACGAACAAGTTGAAGGGTGCCCTATGTTCCTTCATCCTCAATTTGTTGATACAAATCTTTCATGTAAACTTTGTTTCCGTTGTGTGCGCTTATGCCCTAACGATTCCCTGCAGTTAAATCTGCGCCTCCCGGGCTGGGATATCGCATCCAGCGAACATCATGGGAATAAAACTTCACTGTTAATTCCGGCGCTACTTAGTGTCCCTTACGCAATCGTAATGTTCGCGTCAAAAAGATTATCTCATTACTATTCATTCCTTAATTTTACGCTTATTTTTTGGGCACTGCCGGTTATAATAGGATTTACAATTTGGACTATAAATTATACATTTTACGGCCATGATAAAAAAAATAGTTTTGAAAATTTTCTAAACGCCTTAAGCGTATATATCCCGCTGGCTTTGACAGCACATGTAAGCCTCCAATTAGCATATATTCCAATATTTCCAAAAATAAATGTTAACGCTAATCTTCTCGGGACAGGGAAAATTTTCTCCTTTTCTCTTCTTGGCTTTTCCCAAACAATCATTCTTTTGTCAGGGCTTATTTTTTCTTTTTTTCTTATGCATATTCGGGCATCCCGTTTTAAAGAGAAACAGCCGATATTTTATCGTATAGGCCATAAAGTGGTTATGGCTATTTACTGCTTGTCATTCTTAAATTTCTTGTTATACTAAAAAAGGAGGGGGATAATTATGAGAGATAAAAAAGCTATCCTGATTGCCGACGATGAGCCCTATATCCGGTCATTGCTGGAGGAGACCCTTGAGGAAATAGGTGACAAAGGGGTCTCCATATACATCGCAGAAAACGGAGAAATAGGGTTGGAATTAGCGTTGGCCCATGAACCAAACTTAATATTTCTCGACGTAATGATGCCTAAGATGAATGGCTACGAAATGTGCGCGGCGGTCAGAAAAAAACACAAACTGGAAGATATGCATATCATTATGCTTACTGCGAAAGGACAGGAAATTGACCGTCAAAGAGGAATGGACATCGGAGCGAACGAGTATCTCACAAAACCCTTTGACCCTGATGAAATTGTGGCAAAAGCGAATAAGATATTAGGGCTCGAGTAGAGATTGTGTATTTATCAAATGCGCGATATATCCAGCTCCAAATCCGTTATCTATATTAACAACAGCGACATTTGACGCGCACGAATTGAGCATTGTTAAAAGCGGCGCTACTCCGCTGAAGTTTGCGCCATATCCCACACTTGTGGGAACAGCGATAATTGGTTTGCCCACCAGGCCGCCGACAACGCTTGGAAGAGCTCCATCCATGCCTGCGATAACAATAATAACACGCGATTTTTCCAAAATATCCCTTTTATCTAAAATTCTGTGTATGCCGGCCACACCTACATCATAAATGCCAAATGCTTTGCTACCCATTACTTCGGCAGTCACCCGCGCCTCTTCCGCTACCGGAATATCCGATGTCCCCGCAGTAACTATGCTAATCAAACCTTTTACCTGTAAATCCCCCTTTAATCCCCCTTTAAACATTATCCTGCCGGCCTTGTTATATTGAACCCTTTTATCGATTTTCTTTACCGCCTGAAACACATCAGGTGCAGCCCTGGTTGCCAGGAAAGTATTTTCTTTTGATAAGATTCTTTTAGAAATTTCAACAATTTGTTTTTTAGTTTTTCCCTGGCAAAAAATCACCTCAGGAAAGCCATGTCTTAAAACGCGATGGTTATCCAATGTCGCGAAACCCAATTCTTCATAAGGAAGCCCTTTTATTTTTTCAAACGCGTTTGCGACGTTTATCCTTTTTTGACTTACTTTTTCCAGAAGCTCTAATAAATTATTTTTTTTCATAATATTGTTTCCCGAAATTATCCGCCAAAATACCTAAATCAATCCCGTCTATAATCCCATCTCCATTCAAATCGGCATTAGGATTATAATAGTCGTCGCCTATCTCCGACCCAAAACTTATGGACAATACTATTAAATCATACCCGTCAACACGATTCTCAACCGGTACGAAATTTTCCATTTCAATGTCTCCCGCCAATTTAGCCGGCTTGATTATCACCTCATTAGACAATAAACTCTCTTTTGGATAATAATCAAGCGAGACCGCCGTTACCGCATAATGATATATTTTACCATGTTCAACAGCTCTATTTTCATAATTCAACCATCTAGTTCCACTAATTCTTTTATACCTAGCTTCATCTGCCTCCCGGCGATAAATATTATAATATTGTGTCTTCTCAGACGGCTTCTCCCATCCCAATTTAACACGGCCGTTTTCACAAAACGCGCTTAAAACCGGCGCGGGAGGCGGGCCATTTTTAATCTCTGTATTATTTTTTGAAGCCGCGCATCTAACTATAGCGGGACTGCTCAAATTATCATCTCCGTCGGCCGCGTATAACGCGATAACATATTCCGCGCTTTCGGCTAACCCGGTCATATCATAACGATTTACTTTGCCAATCGATTGCAATGGAACAAAATAAGTATCCTTCATTTTATACGAAATATAATAACCCGATAAATCCGATTCCTTATTCAATGACCAGCTCAAAATAAGGCTCGACCCATCCGGGCCGGCAATACAAGTTAAATTTTTTGCCCCCCCCGGCGGAATAGTATCATTAAGCACAATTGATGTTGAAAATCGTTCACCCTCATCTTTGCCTTTGCAGCCGGTTAACGCGCAATAATATTTTCTGTGATTTCTTAAATTATTAAAAACCGCCGTAGTCCCATGCTTAATCAAAGGATAAGACAGTAAATCTTCCGTTGTTCCAAAATAAATCTTGTATCCGTCCACTCCATCCACCGGGGACCAACTCAAACGCGCCGATCTGGTTCCAAACGTTACAGTTATACCTTCAGGTTTGGCTATAAAATAACTATTGTTCCACGGAATTCCAATTAATTCCTCGCACTTTTCACCCTCGTTTTCGTTTGTATCTACAGCGCTTACACAAATACGATATTTCTCAAAATCATTTAATCCAGTCAACATTAGTTTATTCTTATGGACGGTAATTGGCGGCTCTCCGGTATAATAAACTTTATATCCCATAATATCAGGTTCGGAATTTTCATGCCATTTAATTTTTAACTGACCGCTTCTACCCGTACTCCTTACTTTTAATCCTGATGGAACTGATGGCGCGCCTGCGTCTGAAAAACTATAGTCAATCCAATTACTCAACTCACTCTCTTTCTTGTATCCATCATATGATGTTAACGCAAACTGGTATTCTATCCCTCTAAATAATCCTGTTAACTGATATTTATCCACCAACCCAATATCAATCTTCTCTCTTAACTCTCCACTCGCCACTCGCCACTCGCCACTATATAAATAATATCCCGCTAAATCAAAATCCCGCGGCTTTTGCCATGATAATTTCCCTCTGGAATCTACATCTAAATTGGTTGGCGGACATGGAGGACTTGTATCTTCCGACATTGCCTCTATTGCCTCCGAACCGCTGCTTTCTTCTCCATCAATATTTTTCGCCCGGACAGAATAACAATACTTTTCCCCATCTATTAGCCCTATATCCCAATAATAATTTTTGTTAACTAAACTCTTGTTTATCTTTTTTCCATCGCGATAAATATTATAACCCAGAATATCACTATCTTCATCCCTATCCCATTCTAACAATATCCGCCCGCTTACCCCTGTTTTACATTCCAAATTTAACGGCGTCTTAACTTTAACATCGCGAACAACTATTTCCCATTCCCTCTCCACTTTATACTCGCTATCACTAACCTCAAAACCCACCTTATGTTTCCCAGACGAATTATAATCCGCCTGATAAGTCCATCTATCCCCATCAGCCACCCAAACCAAATCCAAATACCAGTTCTTCTTAAGAACCCCGCCCTTCCCTTCTTCTTCATCAAACACCTCAACCCTAAAATCTATTTGCTCACCCTCTTTTATACGCAAACTCTTCCCCCTGGGTTCATAGAAAGTTATTACAGGTTTGTCATTTATATCCTCAACAACTGTTGTATCAACAACAACTGTCGTATCAACAACAACTGTCGTGTCCGCATTGGCTTCCTCTTCTTCCTTCTCAGTCTCATTTCCAAAATAAATGTACAACCCAGCGCTTGAGCCGATAAGCAAATCATAAAGATCGTCATTATTCCAATCAACCACAAACGGGCGGCTGTATGTACCTACATCCAAATCTTTCGAACCGGTCTGAATTAACCGAGCGGAATCAAAAAGGGCTTCGCCCCTCTCCGTGCTTTTGAAGAAATAAACATTCCCGTTTTGCGCGCCGCTTATTAAATCATCATTCCCATCATGGTCAAAATCAAATATAAACGGCCACGCATGGCCGCCAACATCAATCGCTTCGTTATTAATTAAAACTGGCGTGCTGTCAAAATAAATCTTCCCAGCGCTGGAACCGTGAACAATAAACCGTGAATCGTGAATCGTAAATCGTGAATCGTAAATTCCGCTTTCCCCAATTATTTGGCTAGACTCAAATTTTGGTTCTTCATCCACACCAACATTCAAATAAAGATAGTTTTTAGCTGAACTTGTTTTAACAACTAAATCCTTTTTCCCATCCATATTGTAATCCACTACCCATGGTCTGAGACTAATATTGCCTAAATCCAAATCCAATAATTGCCCCTCATGAAAATATTCTTTCCTGCACAAAATTAAATCAATATCTCTTTCAACTAACTCTCCGTAATTAAAATTTATTAATTCCCTATAATCAACATACCCCGGTTTCTTCACTATTAATAAATGCTTCCCAACAGAAATATTTTTCGTGGAAATATTTCCTGTCACACCAAAATATTCACCTTGATAGCTATAATTCCCATCCAAATAAATAGCCGCGTCTCCGGGATGAGTAGTTATTGCTAATCGCGGAGAAACCATAACTTTAAAATGAATCTGCAGCCTCCTGCTATTCAACGCCATATCTTCCGCGAAAACATC
>JBDROR010000005.1:0-4571 GCA_043809805.1 bacterium | reverse complement strand
TCTTTAATTCTTCCACCTTCTTCCGGGCAACAGCTTTTTGATCCCAGAAAGAACTCTTTTCCATTTCTTTTTTTAATTCCTCAAACCTTTTTTCATTTTTATTCAGGTCAAAGATACCTCCGCAAACTCGCAATTTTTTCTTTTCCTTTTATAAACTTTTCCTGAAGTTCTCTAATCATTATGCGCCTCCCCTATGTTAACGTCACACGTCAAAGAAAGATTTGTAGGTTGGGTTGAGCTTGCGAAACCCAACTATTTATGGAAGAAGATAATGTTGGGTTTAGTAAAACCCAACCTACAAATCTATCTGTGTAATCAAGTTATAATAACTTTATTATCGTCTCCGGTATCTTATGAAGCGGAACTACTTTATCAATAATTCCTCGTTCAATAGCCGCTTTGGGCATACCAAATACAATACAACTTTCCTCATTCTGGGCAATGGTTGCACCTCCTCCTTTTTTGATACATTCCATGCCTCTTACCCCATCATCGCCCATCCCCGTCATTATTACCCCAATAAGTGAACTGCCATAGTATTTTGACATTGATGGAAATAAAATATCCGCGGAAGGTCTGACCCCGCCGACAGGAGGAGAATTTTCAAATTTAATCCTTCCTTTTGCATCAAGAATAACATGACAACCATCAGGAGCAAATAAAACCTCTCCCGGGCCGATAATATCATTTTCACAAGCTATTCGTATTTTAATTTCACTTAATTTCTGAAGCCAATCAACCAAACCGCCAATAAACCCCTGAGTAATATGCTGAACTACAATTATCCCCGCAGGAAAATTTTTGGGCAGTAACGGAATAATTTTCCTTAACGCGCCAGGCCCGCCGGTAGAAGAAACTATGGCTATAACTTTTTTTCCGCTAACATTGGATTTTGTAAAAGTTAACACCTTTCTTTTTTTGGATTTCGCGATTAAACTGCTGACTACCTTAACCTTCGCGAGAATTTTAACCTTATTAATTAATTCATTCGCCGCGCTAAAATTATTTTCCAAAAAAGCAAAAGACGGTTTTTCAATAAAATCCAATGCCCCGCATTCAAATATCTGAAACATTAAATCGGAATTTTTGGAAAAGACAGAGGAAATAACCAAAATCGGAACAGGGAAATATCCCATAATATGGCGCACAGTCTGAAATCCATCCATATCCGGCATTTTCAAATCCATAAGGACTATATCAGGCTTTACATCAGGAATAATGTCAATTGCCTGTTTTCCCCCGCGAGCCGTTCCCACAACTTTAATCTCCGGATCATTTTCCAAAACCATCTTTAACAAATCTCTGACTATCGCGGAATCATCAACAATTACAACTCGAATCATTCAACCTCCCAACATAGTTAACCGGTTATTAGTTGGTTTTTACTAAACCCTGCATTATCTTCTATAAATTGTTGGGTTTCGCAAACTCAACCCAACCTACAAATCTATCATTTCGACCACATAATTCTGTCATTTCGACCGTACCACTTTGTCATTTCGACCAAAGGGAGAAATCTTTCCTCCGTAGGGGCGTGATTTATCACGCCCTGATTTCTGGGCGCAATAAATTGCGCCCCTACAACAGATTCCTCGCTCCCGCTCGGAATGACAATGAAGCCGTTCGGAATGACAAAGTTCTGCTCGGAATGACAATAAATATCGGTTTTTACATGTTACTTATGATACAATATTAGTCTATTATGGTTTTTTTAAGACTAATTATAATATTATTTACAATTGTCGCGCCCTTTTCGGCATCGTTTGCCGACTGGTTAAAAGAAACAGTAATAAGCGATAAAAACCTTAACTCGGTTAATCCCTGTATAACATTTGACAATAAAAGTAATATCTACACAGTCTGGCAAACCGAAAGCAGCGACGAACAAAACATCTATTTCTCTAAATACGACGGCCAATGGGGCCCAATCTACAAAATAACAAAAGTCAAAGGAAAACCTTGCACGCCTGTAATAATATCAGATATTTTTAACAATCTGCATCTTGTCTGGCAGGACAAAGTCTCATCGAATTATAACATCTATTACGAAACTTTTTACAAAAATTTCTCCGCTGAACAGCTAAAAGCTGGACGGCCAAAAAACGTAATGGTATCAAAAGAGGACTCTCATCATGCCGCCAATCCGGATATTATTGCTGATAAGACAGGAAATCTTCATATCGTCTGGCAAGATTTGGAAAATGATATTTATCAAATATATTATAAAAAATTCGATATTGAAAAAGGCTGGGAACCTGATATAAAACTCACAGAAGGATCAGCATCCGCCGCCAATCCAAAACTGACAGTGGATAAATACAATAATCTGCATTTTGTCTGGCGGGATAATCGCGACGGCAATTATGAAATTTATTATAAATATTTTGACGGTGAAAAATGGAGCGGGGATTTTCGTTTAACTAACGACCCCGCGTCATCGGAAAAACCGGAAATAGCGGTGGATAATTACCAAAATGTTCATGTAATATGGCGGGATAACCGAGATAGAACCTACGCGATATACTATAAAAAATGGAATGGAAAAACATGGGAGATTGATCAAAGGCTTTCGAATATTGATAATGCCTCCGCGTCAACCACTAACCCGGCTGTTACCGCGGACATTTTAGGGGTGATTCACGTTGTCTGGCAGGATAATCGGGATGGAAATTACGAAATTTATTATAAAAAATTTGATGGAAAATGGAGCGAAGATTCACGTATTACAAATGACAAACACAATTCGTATAATCCTAAAATAATCTCCGACTCCGCGGCTAATCTGCACCTTGTCTGGCACAACCGGGAAAAAGATTTGTCATATATTTATTATAAAAAATTTTCTTCCCCAAGGCCTTTAATCAAGGCGGTAAAGGATACTAAAGTTAATACCGATACCGGCGCGGCGGGACAGGCAGAACCAGGCTTAGCCATAAATACACATGGGAATACTTTTATATGCTGGGCCGATGTAAGGCTGGGTGAGTTCAATTCAGATATTTACGCACAAATCTACAATAAAGATTTTACAAAAGAAGGTAATAATTTCCGTATAAACACCGATAAAAAAACCTCCACTCAAGGGCATCCGCGCGTGTCTCTTTTTTCGAATGACTATTTTGGGGTTGTATGGCAGGATGAACGGAATGGGAACATGGATATCTACTGCCAGATTTATGATGCCGGAGGCGATCCAAAAGGCGATAATTTTAAAATTAATGATGACCAAACGGAATCAGTCCAGAACCAGCCGGATATTGCCGGATTAAAAAATAAACCCGCATTAGTTGTATGGCGCGACGAAAGAAATGAACAACTTGAAATCTACGGGCAAATATTAGAAACAACAATTTCCTCTATTGGGGAAAATTTTAAAATAACCTGGTTCCCAAAAAATACATATTGCCGGTGGCCGTCGGTTTCCTCGTCTAATCGAGGATTCTATATTGTCGTTTGGGCGGATAACCGCGGAGGGAACTGGGATATATATGGTCAAAAAGTACACACAGACGGAAAACTGATGGGAAATAATTTTAAAATAAATAAAAAATCAACAGGGAATTGCGATCATCCAACAGCGGCATGCGGGCCTGACGGCAGTTTTTTTGTCACATGGCGGGCAAATAACGAAAAAAATGTTATCGTAATTTACGCGCAATATTTTGATGAAAATAATAAACCTATCGGCAAGAATTTTCTCGTAGGCGACAACCACACCGAAGACATCAAACAAATGGACCCTGTTATTGATATTGATTCAGACGGAAATTCCATTATCGCGTGGCTGGATTACCGCAACGGGGATCCCGATATATATGCCCAGCGTTATGATTCAAAAGGAACAAATGTAAATTATAACTTTTCGGTAAATACCGGCTCATCTCCCATTTATGAAGGAACCGTCCAAAATGAACCGCAGATAAAATTCCAGCAAAAAGGAAATATTGTGTTTACATGGGTGGACTATCAAATGGGTAATCCGGATATATTTGCCTGTCGTTTTGAGCCGGTAAATATGCTGCCGATAGCCGACCCCGGCCTGGATTTTATATGGGAGGTAAATACGATGGTTACCCTGGACGGAACAGACAGCCGCGACCCTGATGGGGATCCTATCGTAAGCTTTTCATGGGCACAAACCGCCGGGCGCAAAATCACGCTTGAAAATCCGCAAACCTCAAAACCAAATTTTATACCAAAATCAATCGGCGACCGATACACATTCAAACTCACAGTCAACGACGGCCTTATAAACAGCGAACCGGCGTTTGTTAATGTTACAATAACAGACACTACCAATCCAAATCAAAAATGAAGGGTTGGAGAATTTCCAACCCTTCATCCTGAGGAGCGAAGCGACGAAGGATCTCTAATGAATTTTATCTGAAACTTCGCAAATATCTTTTTACATCATCATGGCTGCCTGCCAATACAAGATAAAATGTATCATCTTCTTCTTTTACAACAACCCGAAGTTTAATATTAACTCTGAATTCATACTTGTCATGGTTTATCTTTTTGAATCGAAATCCAAATGGAGCTTTGCCTGAAACAAGGAATGTATTAAAAGC
>JBDROR010000004.1:0-14456 GCA_043809805.1 bacterium | reverse complement strand
TTTTATACAAGAAATAAAAAAATTAAGGCCGGATATTATCATCATAGTCGCATACGGCCAGATTTTGAACAAAGAATTTTTATCTATACCAAAACTTGGGTGTATAAATGTCCATGCATCTCTTTTGCCTAAATTCAGGGGTAGTGCGCCAATACAGTGGGCAATTTTAGAAGGTGAATCGAAGACAGGTGTCACTGTCCAAAAGGTTTCTGAAAAGCTGGATGCGGGAGATATTATTGCCCAAAAAGAAACAGAAATTGCGCCGTTTGACGATTTTTTATCGCTATACAAACGTTTAGCTGATTTGGGCGCGGGTGTATTAAAAGAATCAATTTTTTTGATAAAAAATAAAAGTGTTAAACCTATGCCGCAAGACGAAAAATTAGCGGCTTATGTTCGTAAGATTACAAAAGAAGACGGATTAATTGATTGGAATGAAAGCGCGTTAAAGATTCATAACAAAGTTCGGGCGTTAAATCCCTGGCCTGGGACTTATACTTTTCTTTCCGGGTTAATGATTAAAATAATCAAGACAGAATTCTCTAAAGAAGATGTCATTCCGAACAAAGCATTTGTCATTCCGAGCGGGAGCGAGGAATCTGTTGTAGGGGCGACCGGCCGGTCGCCCTTATGGGGAAAGATTTCTCCCTTCGGTCGAAATGACAGTAGTTGTGCGGTCGAAATGACAGAAAGTAATGCCGGGGATTTCCGTATGGATCCGGGGGAAATAATCGTGGTGGATAAAGAAAAAATTGCTGTTCATTGCGCAGACGGAATGATTTATATTAAAGAAATTCAACCTGAGGCAAAAAGGATAATGACGGCAGGTGAATTTATTTCAGGTTATAGGTTGAAACCCGGGATGCGATTTGACAAAAAATGATTGTTTTGATAAAATTACTCTGAAATGGCAAATGAAAACATTAATGAACATTGGGGAAGGTTGTTTTTTACCTTTCTGGGGATTATTTTATTTGCTGTTTTTCTGGGTTTTTTTATTGCAGGGGTTATAATTAGCCAACGGAAAAAGGTTGAAATGCCTGATGTGACGGGCATAAGTGTTGTTGATGCATTAGAGAAATTGAGCCCGAAGAAATTAAATTTACAGATCTCTGAAAAGGCTTTTGATAGCGCTGTTCCGTGGGATTATATTATTTCCCAATATCCTGTGCCGGGAGAAGAGGTAAAAGAAGGCAGGATTGTCAGGGTAGTGGTCAGCCGTGGTATAATGCAGACAAAGGTGCCCAATGTAGAAAGTATAAGTTTGAGAGAGGCACAGGGTGTTTTAAGAAGGGGTGGTTGGGTTGTCGGCATGATTGCCTTTGTTTCTTCTATCTATGTGGAGGAAGGGAAGGTTATCTCTCAGACGCCGCAATTTGATTCGGATATGCCGCCTGACTCTAAAATTAATTTATTGGTTAGTACAGGGAAAGACAAATGTTATTTTTATACGCCTGATTTAATAGGCAGAAATATTGAGGAAATTAAAAAGTTAATAAAGGATTTGGAGCTGACTGCCGGCGAGATACAAGAGGAGAAGACAAACGATTGGGAAAATGGAACAATACTGGAGCAAAATCCGCAGGCAGGTTATATGGTCTCTTATGAAGATACGATTGATTTTAAGGTGAGTGTTCCAAGTGATGAAAAAGGAGAAAATTGATGTTATTCGATAATTTTTTAGGATTAGTTTCAAACGATATTGCGATTGATTTGGGTACTGCCAACACAAAAGTGTTTTTGAAGGATAAAGGGATCATACTTTTTGAACCTTCGGTCGTAGCGGTTGAGCGGGAAACAAGAAAAGTGTTGGCTGTAGGCGGCGAGGCTAAAGAAATGGTTGGAAGGACACCCGGCAATATCGAGGCAATACGTCCGATGAAAGACGGCGTAATAGCGGATTTTGAGATTACTGAATTGATGCTTCGCTATTTTATTTCTAAAGTTAATACCAGTAAGTCATGGATAACTTTAAAACCAAGGATTGTTATCAGTGTCCCTTCAGGAATTACAGAGGTGGAAAAAAGGGCGGTTCGTGATTCAGCCGAGCACGCGGGTGCAAGAGAGATTTATTTGATAGAAGAACCAATGGCGGCGGCTATCGGGGCGGGGCTTCCTATCACTGAACCGATTGGGAATATGATTGTAGATATCGGCGGCGGGACAACTGAAGTCGCGGTTATTTCTTTAGGCGGGATAGTTTACAGCCGTTCCGTGCGTGTGGCCGGTGATGAAATGGACAGCGCTATTATCGCCCATGTAAAGAGAAAGTACAATTTACTTATTGGTGAACGAACAGCCGAAAATATAAAAATAAAAATAGGTTCGGCTTATGCTTGTGAAAGAAAAAATTCAGGTGGGACTACGATGGAAATAAAAGGACGTGATTTGATTGCAGGCATTCCAAAAACGTTTGTAATTACGGAAGAAGAAGTCCGTGAGGCCTTAAATGAACCGATTGTGGCTATGGTAGATGCGGTGCGGTCCGCGCTGGAGCGGACGCCGCCTGAATTAGCGTCTGATATAGTGGACAGGGGAATAATCCTTGCCGGCGGAGGAGCGTTACTGCATGGATTGGATATATTGCTTCGTGAAGAGACAGGATTACCTGTTAGCATTGCGGATGCTCCGCTTTCCTGTGTTGTCCTCGGGACAGGAAAGGTTTTATCAGAGCTTAATACATTAAGAAAGGTTCTTATCCCATCCAAACAGTCGTGATTATAATGGTGCCCCCTATGGAAGAAAGATTTCTCCCTTCGGTCGAAATGATAAATTGTATGGTTAAAATGACAGGTAGGGGCGACCGGCCGGTCGCCCCTACGTTGTCATTCCGAACGCAGTGAGGAATCTATGTATATTTCCAAGCAGTCCAAAGAAAAGTTTTTGCCTATAATTCTTGTTTGTGTCTCGTTTATTATTCTTTTAATTTCCAGTTTAGGGGGCTATCGCGGCCATGATTGCAACAGTTGGTTGGATCGGTTTTTTGTGCCGGGGAATTGGATAATTTCCAAAGTTGGCCGAAAGATTAACGGGGGATATGCTTTTTTTAAAGGTTTTAGTAACCTTCAGGAAAATAATCGGAAGTTAAATGAGGAAAATAGTTTACTTTTGCAAAAAATGGCCCGTGTTACCGAGCTTGAATCAGATAATAAAAGGCTTCATAAACTTCTGGATTTTTCCAATAACTTTTCTAAAATATTGCTTGCCGCGGCAGTAGTCGGGCAGGATCCCAGCAATTGGTCCCAGTATATTATTATTGATAAAGGGAGTAAACATAATATTTCTACGGATATGGCAGTGATAACGACAGAAGGATTAGTTGGCCGTATTGCTAAGGTTTGGCCTGATATGAGTAAAGTGCAATTAATTATTGATCGAAACAGCGGTGTTGGCGCGATGGCGCAGAGAACCCGCGCTAATGGGGTAATTACGGGTATGCTGAGAAATAGTTGTGAGTTTAAATATTTTGATGACAAAGAAGATATTCAGCAGGGGGATGTTTTGATTACTTCCGGGTTGGGGATGGTTTACCCTAAAGGTATCAGGATTGGAGTTGTGTCAAAAATAGAGCGAAAAACCTTGGATTTGAGCCGTTATATTGAAATTAAGCCTTTTGTAAATTTTTCAAGGTTGGAAGAAGTTTTTATCCTGGAAAAAAATAAATTATGTCTAAATTATTGATGGCTTTAATAGTAATTTTGAGTATTGTATTTAAAATTACGTTATTCCGTTTAATTGAGTTTGGATCCTATAAACCGGATATTCTTCTGATTATAGTTGTATTTTTTTCAATTTACAAAGGCTCATGGACAGGCGCAGGTTTAGGTTTTATTGGCGGATTGACAGAGGATATTTTGAGCGGTGGATTTTTAGGATTGTTTGCGGTAAGCAAAACTTTGATAGGTTGGACATTCGGTTTTATTGGGAAACATGTTTACAAAACAAATATTTATCCATATGTCGCGGCTGTTTTAGCCGCGAGTTTTTTTCAGGAATTTTTCATCTTTTTTTGGCTAAAACTTTTTCAACCTTACACGTCTTTTTTTGTGTCAAGTTTCAAAAATATCATCCTTCCCGTAGTGATTTATAATACCTTGTTGGCTCCATTAGTTGTTCTTGGGTTAAAAAAAATATTTAAGGTGAGGTAAAAATGCCTTTTATTTCCTTAGAGACTATAGTTAACCCCAAGATGACGAAAAAACTACAGGCAGTTATTTTAATATTTACTGTGTTTTTTTCTGCCCTGATTTTTTATTTAGGATATCTGCAATTGGTAAAAGGTAAAGATTTTTTAGAACAGGCAAAAGGGAACAAGGTTCGTATAACTTATATAAGGGCGCCGCGGGGACTAATTTTAGACCGCGGCCATAAAATATTGGCATCTAATTTCGCGGGTTATTCTCTTTATATAACACTGGAAGACGCGAAAAATAAGGAAGCAGAACTTAGAAAAAATTTAAAAAAATTTTTTGGCGTTGAAAAAAAGAAATTTGATTTGCTTTACAAAAATAAAGCAATTCGTCCATATCAGTCCCGGTTGTTATTGAAGGATATTTCAAAAAAACAACTTATCGTTTTTGAAGAAAATAAAAATTCTCTTCCGGGGATAAGTTTAAGATTTGAACCTCTGCGTTTTTATCAGTCTGAAGGTATTTGCCATGTTGTTGGTTATTTAGGCGAGGTTAATGAAGCGGAATTGGAAGATCCCTCAGGTGATTATGTGCCCGGAGATTTGGTGGGGCAGGGCGGATTGGAACAAGCCTATGACAATTATTTGCGCGGAAAAAATGGCCGGGAGGAAATAGAGGTTGACGCGTGGGGAAGAAAGAAAAAGATTTTAGCTTTAGAAGAGCCTATTAAAGGCGCGAATTTAGTAACTACTTTGAATTATGGCCTGCAAAAACTGGCAGATAATCTTTTAAAAAATAAGGTTGGGGCAATTGTCGCGTTGAATCCGGCAAACGGAGAGATTTTGGCGCTTGTAAGTTCTCCAAAATTCGATCCGAATATTTTTGTGGGTGGAGTGACAGTTCGTGATTGGGGAAAACTGATACATGATTCGGATTCTCCATTATTAAACAGGGCAATGCAGGGGCAGTATCCTCCAGGATCAACAATAAAACCGTTTGTAGCTCTTAACTCGTTAAATAGTAATATTAATAATAGCAAAGTGATAAGTGAATGTACGGGAGAGTTTCCAATCAAAGATAAGATATTCCACTGCTGGAAAAAAGAAGGCCATGGCAAGATTGATTTAGGGCATGCCATCAGGTATTCATGCAATGTTTATTTTTACAAACTTGGATTGGAGCTTGGCGCGAAGAATTTAATTAATTTTTTAAAAGAGTTTAATTTTGGGTCCGCAACTGGGATTGATATTTTTTCAGAACAGGCAGGGTTGATTCCAATAAATTCGTCATGGTTTCCGGGGAATACCGCGCAATTAGCCATTGGACAAGGATGTATTTTGGCAACACCGCTTCAACTTGCCGTTGCTTATTCCGCGCTGGCTAATGGAGGAATAATCTATGAACCTTACATGGTAAGCAAGATAATAAATTATGACAATAAAATTTTAAAAGAATTTTCACCTATCCAATTAAAAAAACTTGAGTTTTCAACTGAAGCGTTTAACCTTGTTAAATTGTATTTGTGGCAAGCGGTTAACGGAAAAGAAGGGACCGGATTGCGCGCCCGCATTCCCGGTCTTGATGTAGCAGGGAAGACAGGGACGGCGCAATTGGTTGCAAGGTCTATGGATGAAGAAGAGGGGGAGGAACTGCCGGAACATCTTCGCCCTCATTCGTGGTTTGCGTGTTTTGCGCCAATGGGAAATCCTAAAATATGTTTGGTTGTTTTGGTAGAACATGGAGGGGAAGGTGGTATTTCCGCCGCGCCGCTGGCAAAGGAATTAATTTCTTATTACCTTAAAGATGAACCCAGGAGTTTTGATATGGAAATACACAGCGGGGAATGAAAATAGTTGACATCCGTCATTCCCGCGTCTTTTTCGTCATTCCCGCGAAGGCGGGAATCCAGATTCATTGTCATTCCGAGCTGTAGGGGCGACCCGGTGGGTCGCCCGAAATGGGAGGGCGAGGCACCGCCTCGCCCCTACGGGGAAAGATTTCTCCCTTCGGTCGAAATGACAGTTATGTGGTCGAAATGACAATTAGCAGGGTGTTGTCATTCCGAACGAAGTGAGGAATCTTATACTGACAATTGTACGGTAATATAAACGGAGATTTTCAAGTGAAAAAGGGTTATTTTAAAAATTTTGATTTCATATTGTTAGGCATAGTTTTGATTTTAATATCTTTTGGCTTGCTCAATATTTACAGCGCGACATTCACTTTTAATGTTTCAGGAATGCCTTTTTATCTTAAGCAGTTATGCTGGGCGCTGGCGGGATTAGGATTAATAGTGATTATTTATAATCTGGATTATCAGGTATTTTTAAATTACGCGTATTATTATTATTTGTTTAATATTATTCTTTTGGTATTGCTTCTGATATTTCGCGTTCAGGCTAAAGGAAGCAGCAGATGGCTGTCTTTGGGGCCATTGATGATGCAGCCTTCGGAATTTATGAAATTTGCGGTTATCCTTGCGCTGTCAAAATATTTGCATAATAAGGAAGGAAAACTTAAAGGATTTATGGATTTAATAATCCCTTTTGGTATTGTTTTAATCCCGTTTTTTCTGGTTTTGAAACAGCCTGATTTAGGAACGGCATTGGCTTTTATTCCTGTGTTTTTTATTTCTGTATATCTTTGCGATTTGTCATACAGGTATTTATTTTATCTTGCGGCTCCGTTTTTCAGTCTTTTATTATTTAAATTTCCCGTTATCTGGTTTTCTTTTATGATTTTGTTGGCGCTGATTATTTATTTTAATAAACCTTCAAGGATTGACGCGTGGATAGTTATTATCAGTTCGGTTCTTTCAGGAGTAGGTCAGCCGTTATTATGGAATTTTCTAAAAGATTACCAGAAAAAACGAATCATGGTATTTTTTAACCCTGAGCTTGATCCATTGGGCAGTGGTTACAGTGTAATTCAGTCTAAAATTGCAATCGGATCCGGGCAATTTTTAGGCAAGGGCTGGCTCCACGGTTCGCAGAACCGCCTGAATTTTATCCCGGAACATCATACTGATTTTGTATTTTCTGTTATCGGAGAAGAGTGGGGCTTCATAGGCGGATTTTTGCTTTTGGTATTATTTTTTATTTTAATAGTAAAAATATTAAACATAGCGCTTCACGCGAAAAATAAGTTTGGGACACTAGTTGCCGGCGGAATTTCTACGGTGTTTGTTTTTCATATTGTTGTAAATATAGGGATGTCAATGGGCATTGCGCCTGTTGTAGGCGTCCCGCTGCCATTTTTAAGCTACGGCGGCTCCTGCCTTTTGAGTTTTTTGATTATGATTGGAGTCTTGGAAAAGATTTCATAATTTAAAAATAATTCGAAAGAGAAAATTACTTGCTTTTTTATCAACTTGTGATACAATCAATTTAATAATTTAGTCCCGAGTTTGTAGGAATAAATCCCGGACTCTAAAAAAGTAAAACCTTCGTTGGCTGTGCTGTGGCCTGCGGAGGTTTTTTGTTTTTAAGGCATTATGAAACCAATTATCCATATTATCGGCTTGCCTGGAGCAGGAAAAACAACGCTGTCGAAAAAATTGGCGGGGAAATTTAAAGTTTCGGTTTATTATATAGGAAAATACCGTTCTAAGTTTCCAGAAACAATTACCGGTGAGGCTGATGCATGGATAAACTTATTTTATGATTTGTCTAAACGGAAGTGGAAAAATTGTATCCTTGAAACGACCGGTTTAAATCGGCGTGAATGTTTTTTGAGAGCGGCCTTCCCTTTTGGAACAGTTGCTACAATAAAATTGGAAGCAAAAAAAAGTATTCTTTATGGGCGTATAAAGAAGAAAAAGAAAAGTGAGCAGGGAGGAGAATGGCTATTCAGCACGGCGTATAAAAATAAACAGGAATTTGTTAAAAAACTTTTTGGAGAATTTAAAAGAGTGCCTGCTGATATTAAAATTAATACTGATAATTTAACTAAATGGGAAATATATAGAATCGCGGTAAGTGAATTGAAAAAATGGGGATTCAGCTAAAATCACATTTTGTGACATACTATGTAACGTTTTTTGAAGATTCTATGTTTCAATTGAATAAGGTATTTGGACTTTCAAGGTCACAATTTGTGATCTTGAAAATAGGACAAAATATCAAATATTTACCTTAAACCGGAATTTATTACGGGAGATAAAGATGCATGATATCGAGGTTGTATCGCAGTATCAAATAGAAAGTAAAATACTTTTTATCAGGTTCCAACTCACGAAAGATGAATTAAATAATTGGAAATCACAAATTGTGATATCCAATTCTATAAAAATGGGAATAAGAAAGTTGCCTTACGTTTTTACACAAGATGGTGTAGCAATGCTTTCAAGTGTCTTGAATAGTGAGAAAGCTATAAATGTAAATATTCAGATTATGAGAACATTTACAAAAATCAGAGAGATGTTTGCCACGCATAAAAAATTAAGGCAAAAGATTGAGGGAATGGAAAAGAAATATGATTATCGGTTTGAAGTTGTTTTTGATACAATAAGAAAATTATTGGAGCCGCAGGGAAAACCTGTAAAAAAAGTTGGATTTATAAAAGGGAAAAGAGCGAAATATCAACTGGGGCGGAAATAACCTATATTGGATGGTTTATAGATTATGATTTTTTTAACGGATGGAAAAAAGGGATAATTAAATTTCCTTGCGAAAAAATTTGGTGGTGGTGGTAGGTAAAGAAATTATGTTAAATGCAATTAGAAATCTCGGCATTTTAAAAATGATTCAGGAGTTCCCTGATGTTTTCAATCGTGAAGCATTGGAATCGCCAGATAAGTTTCTTGAGCAGAGGGAAAAAGCAATTGAAAAAGGAATTTATGGCAAGCTCCAATTTGAGCCAATTAATGATGAAGAAATCGGTCTTTTTTCTATAAATGGGGAGAAAATAAGTTTCAATACTACTAAAAAAGATGACGATGCATCAAAATATATTTTCCGAAAAACTCCTGGATCGCAAGCTGCATATATCTCGCCGACCTGGAAGGCAGCAAAAAGTGATAAAAAATTACAAAGTACAATAAAATATTTTAAAGAACAATCGAAAGATGAAAATATATCAGAAGAAGCCAGAAAAGTATTTTGTAAAGTAATTCAAATTTTTGAAAGCAATTTCATTTGTATGGAAGATGCGGGGAAGATAGAAAAAAAAAGTTTTTGGGAAATTTATCACTCAAATAAAAAGACGGGAAAAAATACTAAAGGTTTAAATGTTTTTACTATTGTGATTGATGGCAAATATCCAGGGGAGATAAAAGAATTTGTAGATGATGCTTTGGCTAAAATAGCCGAGAGTTTTTACACAATTTCTGGAGTTACTCCAATAGCAGGTGCGTGTAGCATTTGTCATAATAAGGATAAATTATTTCCTAATGTTTTAAGTGGTGTTGGTATTAATATTGCCAATATTCATAAAGCAGGTTTCTTCCCCGGGGTTATAAAGGAAAATTCCACAAAAGCATTTCCAATATGTTCTTCTTGTGCAGAAGTTTTATTTATAGCCAAATCACATGTTTTACCAGATTTTGTTCAGTCAATCTCCGGACATCAAGCATTAATTATTCCACATTTGGTTCATAGTGAAAATAAATCGGAAAGTTTGGAGATAATTCAATATGCATTAAAGCTTCTTACTCGTAATATTGCCTCAGCGGAAAGTACAGAGATAGGAATTATTGAAGACCTTGCTGACAATAAAGGAATAAGTACCGTTTCTTTCCTGTTTGGAGAAGTTGGGGGACAATCTGTACAAAACATTAGAAAGTTTTTACCGGATATTTTACCCTCAAGACTTTCTGAAATCGCAAAAGCAATTCATGCAATTAATAATATTCACAATCAATATACTAGAGATCATCCGTGGCGATTTAAAAAAAATCCTTTGGATGGAAAATTGCAAATTATTCGGAACGTTTTGGGAATGGCTAAATATGTTAAACCTCTGCAAGGTAAAAGAAAACCATTTAAGGCTTTTTCTGTAGATAGTCTTGATATTTTAGAGGCAATTTTCATGAAAAAGGAGTTTCCTCTGAAAGCTCTTATTCCTGAATTTTCCGCAAAGCTTTCTTATGATTTTTTAGGATCACTTTCAAACGAAAAGCAGGAACCAGTTTTCGTGATAAGGGATAATATTGCAAATATGAGTTATCTTTTAAAATTTTTAAACAAATTGGAGGTTATAAAAATGGCAGAAAATGTTAATCTGATGGGTAAATATCTTGAAGGGTGTGACGGGCTTAAACCTCTTAATGAATTTTTAAGCAAAGAGGCGACCGGGCTGGATAATGCAGATAAACAATACTCATTTCTGGTTGGGCTGCTTTTTGGAAAGCTTATTGCTTTTCAGCAAGCACGAAGGGTTTCTAATAATGCACTTAGGTGGTTAAAGGGATTAGAAATTGGGCAACAGGACTTAATGGAAATATTTATGAAAACTCGCAGCAAGCTAGATGATTATAGTTTTCAACGACCGGCATGGTCGGAAGAAATGAAAGGGGTTGCGGAAGCAATCGGCGCGCTTGGTTCGCAAATTGGTTCAAATTGGGAAATAAGCCGAAAAGACGTACCATATTATTTCTGTCTTGGGCAAAGTCTTTCCGGTTATTATCTACCCGGCAAAACTATTGAAATTAAATCAAACGATAAAGGAGGAAAAGAAGATGTTACAGCAAAATGATCCAAAATCAAATAATGGGGGTGTCCCGGATGTGATTAAAAACAGAAATGAGTTTTTGTTTATTTACGATATTAAAAATGGGAATCCTAATGGCGACCCTGATGAAAACCGTCCACGTATTGAAGATGTCTCAAAAAAATGTTATGTAACCGATGTACGACTCAAAAGATTTATAAGAGACTATCTCATTCAAACGGATGGAATCAATTCGATTTTAGTGGCAAAGACAGGAGAAAAAACAAATAACCTTACAGATAGAGTAAAAGAACATTTAGTATCAGTTGATATAAAGAAAATAGAAGGGCAAGCGTTATTAGACCTTTTTCTTACAACCTATACAGACTTGAGATTCTTTGGTAGTCCGTTAGCATTAACTGATGGAGAATGGAAAGAAAAAACAAAATCTTTAACTGGTTCTATCCAAATTAATTTTGGAGAAACGCTTCATGAAGTTGAAGAATGCACTTTTCATGGTTGGGGAAGCGTTACTCATGAATCAGGCCAGGGTGGCTCTACACCAACAACCTACTATGGAATCCACTATGGTTTAATTGCTTTTCATGGAGTAGCCAATGAAAATGCCGCAAAAACAACAAAACTAAGCCAAGCGGACATGGATAAATTCAAGATAGCTTTATGGAAAGGGGTTAGAGAATCAACATCAGCTAATACACGTACTAAAAAAGAACAACAGCCAAGACTTTTATTAAATATTATCTATAAAGAGAAAATTAAAATTACAGATACAAATAATAAAGAAGAGGAAGTTCCGACAGAATATCATATTGGATCGCTAGAAGAAAAAATTGAATTAAAATCAAGGGTTGGAGAACAAATAAACATCAAAACTGTTAATGATTATACCCTTGACCCTACTAAATTATTAAAGGCGATTGGAAAAGTAAAAGATAAAATTGAGCAAATTGAATATTGTATGTCTCCAGAGTTCGAAAAAGATATTTTCACAAAAGATTTAGTCGAAGAATTAAAAAGCATAGCTAAAAAAGATTCACAAGAAGGATTTTATTTTAAAGTAGTTAATCTAAATATTGACAGAATTTCGACTGGAGCGTAATTATGGAAACAATACCAATAATTGTATTTCGTTATAGCGGAAAATATGCCCATTTCAGAAGACCTTATACAAATGTTTCTTCTCTTTCTTATCCGTTTCCGCCAAGACCGACAATAGCCGGTCTTTTAGGCGCAATTCTTGGTGTTCCAAAAGATCTGGTGGCGGATACTTTTAGCGAGCAAAAACTAAAAGTTGCTATCTCAATTGAAAACCAAATCAAAACAATTACCCATGTTACAAACTTTAGGCAGGATGGAATTGGTGGGATTGATTATGTTATCAAAAGACCAAAGAAGGGTTGGAAGCCAAAAGAACCTAAGAACGTGCCTGCTTATAATAAAGTTACACAAATTCCTATGGAGTTACTTGTAAGTCCTTCTTATTTGGTCTATGTCCACATTAATACAGATATGTTTGAAAATTTGCTTTCTCGATTAAAAACAGAACGATTTGTTTATACTCCATGTCTTGGGTTATCTGAATTTTTGGCAAAGATTGAATACATTACTGATGATAAGGCAGTGGCTCTTAATGCAGGAGAATATAAGGTTAATTCAGTAATTCCAAAAGATGATTGTATGTTAGTAAGAGAAATGTTAATACCGGAAAAACACCAAATTCAGGAATTGAAAGCGCCATATTTAGGAACAGTCCAAAGGGAATTCACTTATAGAAGGTATTTTGTAAATATGATTTGTGGATCCCTTCCCGTAAAGCTTAAAACACCATGTTACAAATTCAATAATACGATAATAAATTTTTTATAGGGTAATTTATGAGTGAATCACTTATTTCGCATGCGCTGAATAAACCATTATATTTAAAAAATCATATTGAGCAAGTTATGAAAGCCTCAAAATATCTTGTTTCCAAAAAGCATCTTAATTTCAAAGGGCTTTCTGCTGTTCAAATTGAAAAAATTATTATCTTAATCACTGTATGCCATGATTTTGGGAAAAGCACCGTATTTTTTCAGGATTATATCCACTGTAAAATGAACGGACATGATTATCCCGGTAATGAAAAAGATAAGTCACATTCGCTTATTTCCGGACTTTTTGGTTGGTACATGGCTGAAGAATGGATTAAAAAAAATGAAAATATAGAAAATCGCTGGAAGGTTTTTCTTCCGTTCGCAATGCTTACGGCAATTGCAGGTCATCATGGCTCGTATAGCAGCATTGAAGATATAATTAGTGCTGTAAGTGAAGGTATTGATTCAAATCTTTTACCAAGACAAATTGAAAATATAAAACAGGAAATATTCTCATATTCTTTTGAAGAGGTTGATTTAAATGATGGCATTAATTTTAATTTAGAGGCGGTAAAACATATACAGAAACAATTGAGAAAATTTCATCGAGAATACCATAAAGAAATTTTGGAAAATCAGATAGAACAAAGAATATTCGGGCTTTTATTGTATTCCATTCTTTTAGAATCGGATAAGGCATATCTTGCATCAGATAATCCGGAACAATACGAAAGAGAATCTATTGATATTCCGGATAATATTGTAGATAAATTTATTGAAAGTCTTGATAAAAGCGCAAAGATCAATGAGGAAAGAGAAAAAGCATACTGCGTAACAACTGGAGGGGTAGAACAATTTCCTCTCACTGAACGGATTCATTCAGTAACATTACCTACAGGATTGGGGAAAACGCTTTTAGCAGCATCATGGGCAATCAAGCTCAGAGCACGGCTCCAAAAAAATGGAATAATTCCCAAATTAATTGTGTCACTTCCGTTTTTATCCATAATTGAACAAACTGATAAAATCTATAAAAAATTTCTGAATAATTTATACGAACATAGATTAGATCGACTTTATACTGCAAGTTATTCTATATCAGATTTTGAGTATAAGGATGGTCTTGATGTCGAAGAAAGAAGTGATAACTCTGTTGACTTTTATTTATCAACATGGAATTCAGAAATTATTGTTACTACATTTGACCAATTGCTTTATTCGATTTTTTCTTTAAAGGCTAAACATCTTATGCGATTTCATAATCTTTTTAATTCAATTCTTATTTTTGATGAAATTCAGGCACTTCCCTCTGATTTATGGAAACCTTTTGAGTTTTTCTTCAAAAAACTTGCAGAGGTTGGTAATACTCATATTTTATTGATGTCTGCAACTCAGCCGGACTTTTTCCCCGGAGCGATAGAAAGAGTCCCTGAACATAGAGAATATTTTAACAATAGGAACAGAGTTAATTTACATATTTGTCCAAAACAACTATCTATTAAAGATTTTATTGAAAATCTACCTTCAAAATTAAATGACCTTTATGACAGATCCGTTATGATTGTTCTGAATACAAGGATGTCAAGTAAATGTGTTTATAATTCTGTAAAACAGGCGATGGATAATGGAAGCATAAGAAAGCGGCCATTAGTTTATCTATCATCTTATGTTACACCAGCACAACGCATCAGAAGAATCGAACGTATACATAAATATCTCGAGAAATGCAAAAATCCTTTAATAATTACAACCCAGTGTATAGAGGCTGGGGTTGATATTGATATAGATTATATTATCAGAGATT
>JBDROR010000003.1:0-3564 GCA_043809805.1 bacterium | reverse complement strand
CCTGATTTCTGGGCGCAATAAATTGCGCCCCTACAACAGATTCCCCGCTCCCGCTCGGGATGACAATTTTATTAATTTAAATAATATACAAATATACGTTCCAAACTTATCTTTAAAAATAAAATAACTACAAAAACCGCGCCCAATCCTGCCAGCAAACCTTTCACTATAAACGTGCTATGAATAAAAAAAGGCTTCGCGCCGGCCAATTCCAAAACTTCTATTCTCTCATTATCTTGCATGGATGCCTTCTTAAACGCACAGCGAACGTATTTTATAACAAAAATTGAAAATATTAAACCCAGAATTAAACTGGAAACCGATAAAATTAAATTTTTGCTTTCCATCCGTTCTATTTTATTCCCCTGATATTCAACAAACTTTACCCCTTTTAAATCAGAAATTACCCTTTTGCCTTCTTCTACTTTTAGGGTTTCATTTAGATCAATATTTAAATCCACAGAAAAAACAATTCCCTCTGATTTGGAATTCGCCGTGTCTTCTAAGCCTCTTACTTCTCTCAGGCTTTTTATTTGTTCTTGCAAAAACCGGATATCTGTTTCACTATCGGCTTCAACTAAAAAATTACCAAACTTTTCTTTTTCCCGCTTTAAAACCTCCCCGCCTTCTCTATAAAGAAAAAATGACACCCCTAAAAAATATATAGGAATAATAAAAACAAACAAGCTTAATAAAAAAGACAAAGGACGTTTTATAATTTCCGATATTGCTTCAAAAACACAATAAAAAACATTCATTTAAAATTTTTTTCCTGAATCCGCGCGTCGACTAATTCAATTTCCCTTAAACCCTGCAATAAACATTGTTCCCTTGCAGAGAACAAAATAGTCACATCCTGCGTTTTTAATCTTTTAAATATTTGATAGAGCTCTTCCTGTTCGGATACATCCAGCCCTGCATTAAAATCATCAGCTAAAATAACACGCGGATTATTTATTACCGCCCTTGCAATCAGCAGTTTTCTTTTTTCAAATTCAGTGAGTTCACCCGACAAAACATCTATTTTCTTTTCCAAACCAACCAGAGACAATACCTCGCAAATCCGCGCTTTTATCGCTTTCGGAGAAAACCCATAAACCCGCAGGTTACACCTCAGAATTATTTCAATATTACCCCAAACATTTTTGTCTTTTAATAAAGTCCTCTCTTGTGAAATAATTCCCAACTGCCGTCGATAAAGGGAAATATCCTCTTTTTTAATACAAGAAAGATTTTGACCGCAGACAATTATTTCTCCGCTGTCAGGCCGATCTGCGCCATAAAGAAGTTTAAAAAGCGAGGTCTTACCAGATTTCCCCTGCCCTTTTAAAACAACCCACTCACCTTTTTTTATCAACAAACTAATGTCATTTAACACAAATCCGGAAGAATCGTATTTTTTGCAAACATGGTAAAGTTGAATCATAAAATAGTTGTCAGTTGCCAGTTGTCAGTTTTTAGATTCAGATTTTTTTCTGACAACTAACAACTGACAACTAGCAACTATATTCTCGGCGGTTAATCCATTTTTCTTAAAAAGCTCCTTCGGATCGCCGGATTCCCCAAACGTGTCCAAAACCCCAATCCTTTTCAATGGAACCGGACATTCCTCTCCTAAAACCTCCGCGACCGCACTGCCTAATCCTCCAATAACCGTGTGGTCTTCCACCGTAATAATCGCCCCTGTATCCCTAGCCGCTTTGATTATCATTTCCTTATCAACAGGTTTAATACATGCCATATTTACTACCCTTGCATGAATCTTGCTTGCAACAAGTGCTTTTGCCGCATTTAGTGCCGGCTCAACCATAACACCACACGCAATAATTGTGACATCTGTCCCGTCCTGTAAAATATTTCCCTTACCTATTTCAAATCTGTAATTTTTTTTATTCACTATCGGTGATTTTGAACGAGATGTTCTTATATAAACAGGCCCGTTGTATTCGGCCGCTTTTTCAATCACTTTTTCGGTTTCTATACGATCAGAAGGCACAATAACAACCATCCCGGGAATTGTCCTCATCAGAGAAATATCCTCTATGCATTGATGAGACAAACCGTCTGCCCCTACGGAAATCCCTCCATGGCTGCCCACAATTTTTACATTAAATCCGCCGGCAGTTATTCCATTACGAACCTGCTCCCACGCGCGTCCTGAAGCAAAAATCGCAAACGTATGAATAAACACCACCTTCCCGCACGACGCAATTCCAGCGGCTGATGCCGTCATATTCTGTTCCGCTACACCATAATTAAAAAATCTCTCAGGAAATTCTTTAGCAAAAATTATCGATTTTGTAGATCCCGATAAATCCGCGTCAAGAACAATAATATTTTTATTTGTGCGGCCAAGTCTGGCTAATGTCAAGCCACAAGCTTCTCGAGTTGCTATTGGATCCACTATGCCCCCCCCAGTAAATAGTGAACAGTGAAGAGTGAACAGTAATTAGCTGATTTTTTTCTTATTTACTATCTACTATTCACTAACAACTATTCACTTATTTGTTACATATTTTTCTCATAATCATTAAGTTCACACAGCCCCTTTTCGCACTCCTCATAAGTAGGCGCCATACCATGATACTTCACTTTACCTTCCATAAACGACACCCCTTTACCTTTTATTGTTTTTGCAATGATTATACTCGGCTTACCTTTTATTTTCTCAGCATCATCCAACACCTTGATAAGTTCTTTAATATCATGGCCGTCCGCTTCTACCGCGTTCCATCCAAACGCCCGCCATTTATCAACAATAGGGTCAATATTCATTACATCCTTAACCAATCCATCAATTTGCAGCCCATTATAATCCAACACAGCGCAAAGATTATCCAGTTTATAATGAGCCGCGGACATTGCCGCTTCCCATACTTCACCCTCCTGATTCTCGCCGTCTCCCAACATGGCATAAACACGATAATTCTTTTTATCAATATGTTTCCCGCACAAGGCTATGCCGCACGCGATAGAAATCCCCTGCCCCAGTGACCCTGTTGATGCCTCTACACCGGGAAGTTTTCTCCTGTCCGGATGCCCTTGAAGACGCGAACCTAATTTACGCAATGTCATAAGCTCTTCCTTTGGGAAATACCCCGCCTCCGCCAGGACCGCATACAAAGCAGGCGCCGCATGGCCCTTGCTCAAAACGAATCTGTCCCGTTCCGGCCAATTTGGTTCATCGGATTTATACCGCATTTTATAAAAATATAATATTGTCAAAATATCAACCGCGGAAAGAGATCCTCCGGTATGACCGCTTTTCGATTCAGTCAGCATTTGTATTATATTTTTACGAACATTACAGGCAGTTATTTTTAATTTTTTTTCTATCCGATCAATTTCCATTTTCACCTAAAAACCTCCGCAATTTATTGATAATATTATACTGGCCTTCCACCGGAGTTTATCCTCGAGAAGTCGGGGCCAAGAAGAACGGTTGTTATTGTATCACATTATATGAAAATCTGTTATTTTTTTGGATAAAAATGAGTAATCGGACGGTTATTAGCGGGAAATGGCAGCCGCAAGCTAAAGCCTGCGGCTACATTATACTTTTTC
>JBDROR010000002.1:0-24473 GCA_043809805.1 bacterium | reverse complement strand
TTTGAGCCATAGCTCAAATTGCATGGCGGAGAGGCCGGGATTTGAACCCGGGGTACCTTTTTTGAAGGTACAACTGCTTAGCAGGCAGCCGCCTTCGACCACTCGGCCACCTCTCCGTGCATATTTCGTAATGTCAAAAATTTTTAATTGCCATTTTGACCGAAAGGAGAAATCTTTCCCCGTAGGGGCAGCCCTGCGTGGCTGCCCTTTTTCATTCAGGGCGACCACATAGGGTCGCCCCTACTTCGTTCGGAATGACAAACCACTCCGCTCAAAACAACAACACTTTGCTCAGAATGACAAAAAACGTTTGTATTTCTGTATCTTATATCAAAATCTGAAGAGAAAGGCAAGTGAAATACTTGATTACACAGATTTCAGAAGCTTTGGAAAAGCTTCGAAATTTGCTATTGCAGTTCTTTGATTTTGGCTCCAATATTATCGCTTTTCATCAACACCTCGCCGATTAAAAAGGCGTTTACGCCGGTTTTTTTCAACCGCAAAATATCGTCCTTTGTTCTTATGCCGCTTTCACTTACAATAATTTTTCCTTTTATCAAAGGAGCCAACTTCAAGGTTGTCCCCAAATCTATTTCAAAAGTATCTAAATCACGGTTATTTATACCAATAATTTCCGCGCCCGCATCCTTCGCTATTTCCAGCTCTTTCTCATTATGAACCTCAACTAAACAATCCAAAGACAAATCCCCCGCCAATTTTAAATAATCCCGCAATTTTTGTAAACTTAAAATTCTTACAATAAGTAAAACAGCGTCCGCCCCATAAACCCTAGACTGATAAAGCTGATATTCATCAATAATAAAATCTTTGCGAATGACAGGAATATTCACAGTTTTTTTTACTAAGGGAATAAAATCAATTTCACCTTTAAAAAATTCTTTTTCTGTCAAAATCGAAATCGCGGACACATTATTTTTTTCATAAATTTTCGCGATTTCATCAGGATGGAAATCCGAAGAGACTATCAATCCACGCGAAGGTGATGCCCTTTTTATTTCCGCAATTATATTTAGGGGATTTTTATTCCCACAACTGATAGCTTTTTTGAAATCAAGGCGAGGGAAAGAATTTAAATTCTTTTTTAAAATCTCAAGAGGGAGTTCACATTTTTCTTTATCTAATTCAGTTTTTTTTTGCTGTAAAATTTTATCTAAAAACACATTTTTTCCCTAATGTCGGAATTCGTAACGTCAAAAATTTGCAATTGTCATTCCAACCGAACAGCTGTCATTTCGAACGAAGTGAGAAATCTTTCCCCGTAGGGGCAGCCCTGTGTGGCTGCCCTCTTTTCCTTCAGGGCGACCACATAGGGTCGCCCCTACTTCGCTCGGAAGGACAACCTCACCACTTATGCTCACAACCCGTGCAGCTATATACAGCTTCTTTCTTTTAGGCTTTTAAGTTTAGCCAATGCATTCCCGGAATCAATGCTTTCGGCGGCAATATTCATTCCATCTTTTATTGAATTTGCTTTTCCACAGGCACTGATTGCAAACGCCGCATTTAAAAGAACTATATCGCGGCGACATCCCTTTTCCCCTCGTAAAATATCTAACAAAATCTCCGCGTTTTCTTTTGGTAATCCGCCGCGTAAATCATTCAATCCCGCCCTTTTCAATCCAAAATCTTCGGGCGTCACAAAATAAGTCGCTACTTTCCCATCCTTTAATTCGGAAACCTTTGTTCTGCCTGTTGTTGTTACCTCATCCAATCCATCTTCACCATGAACAACAAATACCCGCCTGCTTCCCAATTTCCCCAGCACATTAGCCATAACCTCGGTTAATTCGCCATCATAAACACCTAAAACCTGAAAACCCGCATCGGCCGGGTTAGTCAACGGCCCCAAAAGATTAAACACCGTGCGGATACCAATCTCCCTGCGCGGGCCTATCGCAAACTTCATCGCGGGATGAAACAGCGGCGCAAAAAGAAAACCAATCCCGGTTGAATTCACACAATCTTCCACGCACAAAACATCCGCCTCAATATTCACACCCAGTTCTTGCAGAACATCAGCGCTTCCGCTTTTGCTTGAAACCGAACGATTGCCATGTTTAGCAACTGCCACACCGGCCCCCGCAACAACAAAGGCTGTCGCGGTTGAAATATTAAAAGTATGCGTCCCGTCCCCACCTGTGCCGCAGGTATCAACTATCGTGCTTGATTTGAGATTTATCTTTTTCGCCGTTTCGCGCATCACTTTCGCGCAGCCGGCTATTTCCTCCACAGTTTCTCCTTTAAGACGCAAAGCAGTAATAAAACATGCTATTTGGGATGGAGTGGCAATTCCGGTCATTATTTCCCGCATCACATTTATCGCCTCTTGTTCGGGTAAATCATTTTTTTCTACTATCTTTTTTATCGCCTCTTGTATCATTTCGCCTAAAAACCTCCACAACTTGTTGGTATTATTTATTATCTCTACATTGCGACTTATTCTATTGTCTAAGATTCCTCGCTTCGCTCGGAATGACAACGTCCGGGCGACCGGCCGGTCGCCCCTACTGAATTCCCGCTTTCGCGGGAATTACATTTTCTATTATCACTCTTCTTTTTTTACAGGCGGAAAACTTATCCCTGCCTTAGACTCACCCAACGCGCCTAAAACTCCGAACCGTTCATCATTAAACGTAAAATCCAACGCGCCTATATTGTCTGTATTTATCAGGAATTTATTTTTAGCCGTCCAGATGCGGGACTCATCCTTTTTCATTACTTCTTTAATTGTGATCTTATCATCCACAATCATTTCCAGATTCACATCTTCCAATGCCTTAGCCTTTAAAACTAATTTTCCTGTAGCCGCAGGTTTTAAAACCGCCTCTACATTTTCCGCGTCTCTCACGACGGCGGGCTTAAAATCCGTCTCCGCATTTTCTGTATTTTCAGTAATGGCGGGTTTAAAACCCATCCCTGTATTTTCCGCTTTTTTTGTATCAGGCAGAGAAAATTCTTTTTCCTCAAAAGAAGTTTCTTCCAAAGGCTTTTCCCGCTGTCTGCCGCAAAATAATCCCACAAATACCATTACAACCAATATGGTTACTATCCATACCAACATTAAATTCAAATTAAAAGGCCTGTCAGCTTTTTCTTCTATTTCCTGGCCCTCTTTTATCTCATTCCCTTCCGGTAAAAGCGCCGCAAACCCCGCCATAACTTCCTTAACATTTCCACCCAAATACTCAGTGTAAACCCTTAAAAATATTTTTGTGTAAGTATCCTTTGGAAGACTGTCAAAATTACCATCTTCAAATGTCTTTAAATAATAATAACTTATTTTAAGCGTATTAACAGCATCTTCAAGGGAAATACCCTTTTTCTCGCGAAGTTGTTTTAAATATTCTGAGATATTCTGAATTTTTTTTTCTTCAACCATATACATTCCCATACTTGGGCGACCACATAGGGTCGCCCCTACTCATCTATTTCCATTATCTGCGTCTGTGGTTCAGGTTTAAAAATAAATTCTTCTTCCGGAACATCTTGAGTAAACAAAATAGAATCAAAAAATAAAGTCACACGATTTCCCGCAGTATCAATAATTTCTACTTTTACCACATCCTGCTTATCCGCGTCAACCCAAAAAAACATATTTTTATACTCATCGCCTGATTCAGGCAGAATTTCCAGTTTATAAATTCTCTTCCCTTTTTCCCCTTCAGTATTTATATATTTAGTCCGCATATCATTTGAAAGATTCATCCATGGGATATACCTATTTTTTAATTTTTTTTCGAAAGATCCAATAACCTTTCTTTTTATCAAATGATCCATTTCAGAAAAATAAATCAACATATTTTGTTTTACAATAATAACGATTTGTTTACGCCCTTCGATGTCCATACCTTCCCATCGAAAACGGTCAGGTTTAGAAAAAACAACTCTCCCGTTAAATTTATCTACTCTATCCAACCCTTTTACTTGAATCTGCTGCTGATATGAAATGATAAATGTCCTCGCGTTTTGATATTTTTCTCTTAAAGACCCGGTAATTTCTTCAACAGTTACTGCCAGAGACATGGCAGAACAAAAAACATAAAAAAGAAAAAACAAAACTATCCGCCTCCGCATTATGCTAAATCCTCCCAATAATCCTGAGAAACTAATATTTCCCGGGAGCGCCCAACTTCATAAGGCCCGAGGATACCTTCCGCTTCCATTAATTCCACCAGCCTCGCAGCTCGATTATAACCTATTTTTAACCGTCTCTGTAATAAAGAAACTGACGCCTGCCCGCTTTCAAGAACAACTCTAACTGCGTCCTTAAACAAAACATCATCTTCTCCATCTTCAACAGCAAAAGACTTTTGCGCGACCTTAAAAAGATCCTCTTTATATTCCGGGCTAGCCTGACTTCGAACAAACTCGGTAATCCGCTCAACCTCTTTACTACTGACGTATGCCCCTTGCAATCGAACCGGCTTAGACGCGCCGGGAGGTGAAAAAAGCATATCGCCGCCGCCTAATAATTTCTCTGCCCCGTTCTGATCCAATATTGTTCTGGAATCTACTTTTGAAGAAACCTGAAAGGCTATTCTCGACGGGAAATTGGCCTTAATTAAGCCGGTAATAACATCTACAGACGGCCTCTGGGTAGCCAAAACAAGATGTATCCCAACCGCCCTCGCCATCTGCGCCAGACGAGTAATAGTATCTTCTATTTCATTGCCAACTGACATCATAAGATCAGCTAACTCATCAATTATAACAACAACATAATATATTTTTTCCGGATAAATTTTTTCTTCTTCACCGTCTTTAACTTTCTTTTTATTGATTGGCAGATTATTATAACTGCCAATATCTCTGGCGCCTACTGACGCAAAAATTTTGTAACGTTCTTCCATCTCAAATACCGCCCATTTCAATGCCAATATCGCGTCTTTCACATCCGTAACAATCGGGACCAAAAGGTGCGGTATATTTTCATATCCTTTCATTTCCACTCTTTTTGGATCCACAATTATTAATTTAACATCCGAAGGTTCAACATGGTAGAGAATGCTCATAATGATTGAATTGATACAAATACTTTTTCCCGATCCCGTAGCCCCCGCAATCAGAAGATGAGGCATTTTGCCCAAATCAAAATAAAACGGCAACCCTGAAATATCTTTCCCCAAAGATAAAATCAATTTTGAATCTTCATCCTGTGATTTATTCTCTAACAGCTCCCTAAGCCCCACCGTGACTGATTCTCTGTTTGGTATCTCAATCCCAACCGCGGCCTTACCGGGAATCGGAGCGACTATTCTTATTGGCGATGCCTTCAAAACCAATGAGATATCATCCGCCAAATTCACAATCTGACTAACCTTTACACCAACTGCCGGCTGTAATTCATATCTTGTTATTACCGGTCCCTGATGCACCTGTATAACACTCGCTTCAACGTCAAAGCTTTTCAATGCCTCTTCTAAAATCCTCGATTTTTCTTCTATCTCTTTTTTTGTTTCATTAGGACTGCTTACTTTTGAATAATCTTCCAAAAGTTCCAAAGGCGGCAAAACGTAGACGGTTTTTTTAACCTTGCGGCTTGTTATATTGTCATTGCGGCTGGACAATTTATCAGTATAAGATTCCTCGCTCCCACTCGGAATGACAGCGTTTCGTTCGGAATGACAGCTTGACTGCACAATTTTGTCATTTCGGACGGCCAATTTGTCACAATGCCCCTCTTTATTTCCATTACCTTTTGTGCCAATTACTGTCGGCATGGATGTTTCATTTCGAATAAGATTAATTACCGGTTTTTGCCTGATCTTCGGCAATTTTCCAGGCAGAACCTTATCTTTATTAAAATACTTCATCTTGATATTTAAAAGTATTGGAAAAAGCAATAGATCATCCAATAGTAACAGCATGGAAACAGCCAGCATAGAAGAAAGAACAATATATGTTCCAAGTACTCCAAAGAATTTTTGCAAAATACCTGTCCCAATTATTCCAAGCTCTCCACCGGAACGATAAGTTTCCCCTCCAATCCCAAAGATCCACAACAAACAGCAAAATGTGAAAATAAAACCTGTTACTCCTATTATTTTAATATATTTTCTTTCCAATAAACGGCCTCTGAACTTATGCCAGCCGTAATAAATAAAAATAAACGGGGAAAATAAAGCGCCCCACCCAAAAATTTTAGCCGCGGAATCAGCTAAATAAGCGCCGATAACACCCGCATAATTGCTTATTTCAGGATTAGGAGGATACGTATTGAAAGGTAAATCGTTAGGGTCATAAGACAGCAGGCTTGCCGAAAGGATAATTGTAAACGTAAAAATAATTATTCCAAAAATTTCATTTTTCTTTTCTTGAGAAATAAACATAGGTATATTTTCGGGAAAATAGCACTTTACCTTAAGCTCTTATGAAAAATCACAAGAGAATCGTTTTCCTTATAAAAATCAGGGATCTGTCCTATTTCCTCAAATCCCGTGTTTTTATAAAAATTTCGTGTGGCGGCATATTCCGGCTTGGATGAGGTTTCTATACATAAATTTGCTTTTTTATCCTGTTTAAGAACATAATTTTCAATTCTTTTTTGTATTTTTTTCCCAACCCCTTTTCTCTGGGACTCTTTATCCACAACCATCCAATAAATATCCCAGCTGAATTTCGTCATCGGGGATCTTCCAAAAATCGCAAATCCTAAAAGTAGGGGCAATTCATGAATTGCCCCTACCTCGTTTACTTCTTCAAAAAGAATATAGGTTGTCTTTGGATTATCAAAACAATCAGTCAAAACCTCTTCTAATATCTCTATTTCCGCGGAATTAAAAACGGATGTTTTTTTTGCTATTTCTAGATATGTCTCTTTCTCAAATTTATTCATCTGTAAATCCCGTTCACTTTCCCGTCATTCCCGCGCAGGCGGGCATCCAGTCTTCTTTTTCACTTTTTTTGGATTCCCGCTTTCGCGGGAATGACGGGACACTCCACCATCCACTCATCTTTTATTTTTCCTAAAACCCTGATACTTTTTACGGCTCGGATAACGCGATGAAGATGAAGATGAAGATGAAGATGAAAAAGACGACTTAAACTGCCCCGCGGTAATACCGGGACGCGAAGATTTCGGAATTGTTGTTTTTATCATTTTTTCGATATTCCGAACATCTCTTCCTTGTTCCGGAGTGGCAAAAGAAATAGCATGGCCTTCCTGCCCGGCTCTTCCTGTCCGACCTATCCTATGAACATAATTTTCCACATCATCAGGCAAATCGTAATTTATAACCAGCTCGATTCCCTTTACATCAATGCCCCTTGCCGCAATATCAGTCGCGACAAGAATACGATATTTTCCTAATTTGAAACCGCTTAACGCTTCTTTGCGCTGTCCCTGGGTCCTGTCCGAATGAATCTCAGCCGCCATGGATCCCATTGCTTTAAGAATACGTGTTACTCTTTGCGCCCCTATTTTGGTTCGCACGAACATAAGCACTGATCCTGTATATTGTTTAAGCAGTTCACCCAGCAATTTTCCTTTTAAATCATTATTTACTATAAACATTTCCTGAGAAACAAGTTCAGCCGCTGTCCCGGTAGGCGCAATTTCAATGCGTATTGGCAAGCGCATACAAGTTGACGCGATCTTTACAATAGTGGGCGGCATTGTCGCTGAAAAAAGCATAGTCTGCCGATCACTTGGAATAAGTTTTAAAATACGCTCTATTTGCGGGGCAAAACCCATATCAAACATTCGATCTGCTTCGTCAAGAACAAGAATTGATACATCATCAAGGCGTAGGTGCCGCTGATTCACATGATCAATCAGGCGGCCGGGAGTCGCAACAATAATCCGTGGATTATTCCTCAACGACTGGGTCTGTAAATACATAGACTCCCCTCCTATCAGCACAGTTGTTCTCATCTTAAATATTGGAGTAAGCCTTGAAATAGCCTCATTCACCTGAAGCGCAAGTTCACGGGTAGGAACAACTACCAATCCCCTGCCTTGCCTTTGGACAAGACCCTGTACCATCGGAACTCCGAAAGCAAGTGTTTTGCCTGTCCCTGTCTGGGCAACCCCCATAACATCCTTGCCTTCAATGGCAATGGGTATCGCTTTATACTGGATTGGCGTTGGCACTGTAAATTTTAATTTGTCCAGCACTTCGAGAAGCCCCGGCGCTATACCAAGGCCATAAAAACTACTTTGTATTGAATTCATTTTCCACCTTTCTTTCTTAAAATGGTCTCCAAATCTATTATATGTTTAAAATTCCATCTTAAGTTTGGTAAATTTGTGTCATTCCCGCGAAATCGGAAATGACAGATTGCAATGGGGTGGCTGACGGGACTCGAACCCGCGGCAACAAGATCCACAATCTTGTACTCTAACCAGCTGAGCTACAGCCACCATTATTTAATAAATTGTTGGGTTTCGCAAAATCAACCCAACCTACAAATACTGGATTAGTCACCCTTCGCCAAGGCTCCGGGGGACACCCTACGCTAAAACTCCATGTGGCTGAAAGCCACCCGAAGCTTTAGCGTAGGGTGGTCGGGGCGCTCAGATTCGAACTGAGGACCCCCTGCGCCCAAGGCAGGTGCGCTAGCCATGCTGCGCTACGCCCCGACAAAAGGATTTATTATTTTAACACCATTGACAATCCGGCTATCAGACATATCTTCGGAAAATAAAATCTTTGCACCGCCCCTTGCCGCAGCCTGAATAATCATTGAATCCCAAAAAGAATATTTATACTTAGAATGAATATCTATCGAATCCAATATAGACTCTTTATCATTGATTACAACATCCCATTCCATAAGATCTCTTACAATTTCCTTTGCAATCTTTTTATCCAATGGAGATGAAATTTTTTTAGTTACTGTAATAAAAAATTCTTGTAATACCTGCGTGCTTATCACCCCCAGCCTGTTCTCCCACAAGTCACGTATAATTCCACAGGCAATTGAATGTTTATGCCCAGCTGAAATATCATGGCTATAAACTAATATGTTGGTGTCAAGAAACGTTTTATTTTCTATCATGCAGTTTTTCTCTTGTCACTGGAATCTTTCCATGCGTTCCAAGATTATAATTCATATTAAGAACTTTTATATGTCTTTCCTTTGCCCTTTGGTATCCGCCATTCTCATCAATTTTTTCCTTCAAAGATTCTTTTAGAAACTCACTCAGAGATTTCTCACTATTTGCCGCTACAGCTTTGGCCCTTCTTAATAATGACCTGGGCAATGATAAAGTGACATTCTGCCTATCCATATTATTCCTCCTCGTCATAAACACAACTCAGGTGATTTTATCACATTTTTTCGTGAATGTCAATACAGTTTCTTTATGTCTTTTCCGGTTATACCGATTTTTAAGATGAATTGAAACAAGCGGCGGGGTTAAGGACATTGTAATTCAAAAATCTACACCGTCTTTTACTAACCTGTCAAAAACATTTATTAACGGGATATACGTTTTTGTTAAAATATTTTGCCAATAATATATCCTGACAGGAAACCTATAAGAAATATTAAAGTAAGAATCCGCGCGTCAATAGCCTTCCGAATCTCACCCTTTGCCACAAAAATAACGGAACCTAAATATGCGACACCATGTAAAATCCAAAACACGGGAATGCTTATTATTTTAATTACAAAAGGGCCTATCCACGGTATTGTGGATATCCACACGCTCAGCACTGAGATAATACCATAAAATACCGGTGTAATCAATCCATATAAAATAACCAAAGAGGCCGTTATTTTTTTGTCAATATGAAATTTAAACGATAAAAAAATAATTAGAAATAATATTAACCATAAAAAAACAATTTTCTGTATTTGTATTTTTTTTTGTTCTTTATTCACTTAAAAATCTCCGGAACTTATTGATTGAATCATTATACTACAAATTTCTTTTCAAAAAGATAAAAAACTCTTCCAAAAGCTTAAGTTTTTCTTTGCTATTCAAAAGGTCTGTTTTTAGTTCTAAAACAATCGGTTCAGATGACAAAATATCAATGTTTTTCTTCCATGTTGAGTTTATAAAAATATCAGAAATATCTTTCAAAGTACAGGGACGGGTTTTGAATCCACTCTTACCAAATCTGACAACCAATCCTTTCTGTTTTTCTCCAATATAACTTATTCCAATTCCCCGCATTAAAATTTTTAAACGGATTATAGAAAGAAGATTTTCGCCTTCCTGTGGAATAGTTCCAAAACGGTCTTCCAATTCATTTTTTATCGACTCCCATTCTTCCTCATTGCCGCATAATGCCAGTCTCTGATATAAAATCAATTTTTGATGTTCATCAGGAATGTAATTTTCTGAAAAATACGCTGGAATTTTTAGATTCGCTTCTGTGATTTCCGTTTCTTCGATCTTGTTCCCTTTTAACTCCTCGATGCTTTCTTTTAGTATCTCACAATACAATTCAAATCCTATTTCCGAAATATGTCCGTGCTGCCGCGAACCAAGAAGATTACCCGCGCCACGTATCTCCAAATCCTTCATCGCGATCTTAAACCCCGATCCCAATTCAGTAAAATCAAAAATAGCCTGCAGCCTTTTTTCCGCCCCTTCGGATATCTTTTTGTCCGCGTCAAAAAAAAGATAGCAATACGCCTGATGATGCGATCTGCCGACGCGCCCTCTTAACTGATAAAGCTGCGCAAGCCCAAAATCTTCCGCGTGGTCAATTATAATTGTATTCGCGTTAGAAATATCAAGGCCTGATTCAATAATGGTTGTGGAAAGCAACAGATCGTATTCATGGCTTAAATATTTGTTCATAACCTTTTCCAGTTCATTTTCATGCATTTGACCATGAGCTGTCCCTATCTTAATTGCCGGACATAATTTTTTTAATTTTTCTGCGACTTCTTCCAGATCTTCGATACAGTTATGAACAAAAAACACCTGCCCCTGGCGGTTTAACTCCCTTCTTATAGCCATAGATACAATTTTCGCGTTATATTGTCCCACAAAAGTTTTTACGGGAGCCCTGCCTTCGGGAGAAGTATTGATCAAACTGATATCCCGCGTGGAGGAAAGGGAAAGATGCAAGGTTCTCGGAATGGGTGTCGCTGTCATAGCCAAAATGTCCACATTTTTTCTTAATCTTTTAAGCTGTTCCTTATGCTTTACGCCAAACCGGTGTTCTTCATCAATAACAACAAGTCCCAGGTTTTTAAATTCAATGTCTTTTTGAATTAAACGATGCGTTCCAATAATCACATTTATATCGCCTTTTTTCAACATCCCTACAATTTCCTTTTGTTCATATCCTGAACGAAATCTGCTTAACATCTCTATTCTTATAGGATAACCCGCCATCCGTTCCCTGAATGTATTAAAATGCTGTTCTGCCAGAAGCGTAGTCGGAACTAAAACCGCAGCCTGTTTTTCGTCCATCACCGCTTTGAATACCGCGCGCATTGCCACTTCCGTTTTCCCGTAACCTACATCTCCGCAAAGCAGCCGATCCATTGGCTTTTTGTTTTCCATATCGCGTTTAATATCCTCTATGACCGTTAATTGGTCTGCCGTCTCTTCATAAATGAATGACGCCTCAAATTCTTTCTGCCATTCTGAATCATTTGAGAAAGCAAACCCTTCCACACTCTGCCTGATGGTGTAAATTTCTAAAAGTTCAATTGCCAACGCGGCTATTTTTTCTTTCACCTTCTTTTTTGCCTTTTCCCAATTCTGCCCGCCTAATTTGGATAAGGCAGGAATATTTCCCTCCGAACCTATATATTTTTTAACAAGCCCGATTTGATCAACCGGCAGATAAAGTTTATCGTCCCCCTCATAAATAATAGCGGCATAATCTGCTTCACGACCGTCAATATTCAAACGATTTAACCCCTTGTAAATCCCAATACCGTAATTTTGATGAACAATATAATCATCCGTTTTCAGATATGAAAAAACTGCGGGAGAAGGCACGGCTTTTTTCCTGGAAGATCTTACCCCGCGGCGGTACCCGCCCCAGATATCACCTTCGCTAAAAACTACCTGCCGCTGCAAGTCTGACTTAAATCCGCGTGTTATTCTCCCGATTTTAACGTTTATAAAACCTGACCCTGCCAGATCGTCGCTTAATAGTTCTCTTAATCTTTCTTTTTGACCTTCATTATCACAAAATATATCCACTTTATATTGATTGCCCCGCCACCTTTGCAGTTTGCGTTCCAGATCATCCACCTTCCCCAAAAACGGCTCTAACGGCATAAAATCAAAACAGAAAGTATCATTGTTTTTTTCCGCCATAGGCTGGAATATTATTTTGGGAAATTTCTCCAATTCGTTTTCCAATTCATTTAGAGAAAGATAATCCCCCCCCTCTGAACCCGCAGCATTTTTTTTGCCTTCTTTGATCAACTCCTCAAATTCCAAAAGTTTTTCTTTGATTTTTTTATTATCAGCAATATAAAAAACGGCCTCCCCCGATAAATAAGAAAACAAGTCAGAGGTTTCCCGCTCCTCCATAAATTCACTAACGGGTAAAACATTAATGTCATGAATCTTTTTTGCCGTTTTTTGCGTTTCTAAATCAAATTCTCTTATGCTTTCAACCAGATCTCCTGAAAATTCAATACGAACAGGTGATTCTTTCCCCGGCGGGAAAAAGTCCACTATTCCTCCATGAACACTCCACTGGCCTCTTTTTTCAACCAAATTTTCTTTTTCATAACCTGCTTCATTTAAAAAGGCAAGAAATTGCTCAAAATTTAATTGGGATTTTTCTTTGATATGTTTAATTTTACTAACCAGGCCGTCAAAAGAAAGTGTTTTGGAAAAAATCGCGGGTATGCTTGTAATTAAAAAATAGGTTTCATTGTCCAATATTTTTGAAAGAGTGGAAATGCGCCCGCTGATAATATCCGGATGCGCGGACAAATCCTCAAAAGGCAGAATTTCCCAATCGGGGAAAAAAATATTTCATTCTTCCCGCAAAAAGTGATGAAATCCAGGTAAAAATTTTCCGCTTCTTCCGGCTGGGAAAAAATAAAAACTACCGGTTTTTTAAAACCGGCAGGCAATCTCTGCGCCAGCTGAGAAAAAAAATAGGCAGGCGAACTTCCATGAAATCCGGTAATTTTCAGCTCTTTTTTCTCAAGGGACGCTTTTTGTAATTGGCTTAATTTGTTTATAAAGTCATTAAAAATATCAGGCATCAAAATAAAATTTTTCTCATTGATCTTACATTTCAGACGGGATTATTGCGCGTCCTTCGCGCAGCGGAAACCACAGTAAATAATTTTATCCTTTAGATCGGCATACCCCCGAAGCGTCGCTCGCAAAAAGTCCAATGAACAAAGAAAGGAACCTCCCCGTACAACCTTGCATCCGGTAATTTTACCGCTTTCATCATACCAATCACTGCACCACTCCCATACATTGCCAAGCATATTATGAACACCATATGGACTCACGCTTTCAGGAAAAGATTTCACCTTCATCGGACCATCGCTGCAAAAATTTCCTAAACTTTTATCGGGCTTTTTATTCCCCCATGGATATAAAAATCCGCTATCTCCCCTGCACGCCTTTTCCCACTCAGCTTCTGTGGGAAGCCTTTTCCCTGCCCATAAAGCATAATTAAACGCATCTTCCCAACTAATACCTACCACAGGCCGATCTGATTTATTAAAATTCTTATATTTTCTGCTATTCCAAAATTTAGGAGCGGGATAACCTGTTGCCCTTACAAATTTATGATAACTCCTGTTACTAACCTCGTATTTATCTATATAAAACGCTTTTAAATTAACTTTACGCTCCGGACTTTCATCAGAATTCTCATCATTGCACCCCATTATAAATTCTCCTGCCGGAATTAAAACCATCGCCGCGCGGGCAGGCGGAGGAGAGATAACTTTTGATAAATTACCCTCTTTGCCTTCCACAGATAACTTTATGGCAAAAATTAATAAAAATATTAAAAAAAGACAAATTGTTTTATATTTCATTGTTTGGAATTTTTCCCGCAAACCGGACAATCCGGGTTTTTAGATATATTTAGCTTTCTGAAATCCATTTTCAGAGCATTGAAAATAAGAAGTTTTCCGAGGAGTAATTCTCCTTTTCCTAAAATAAATTTCAAAACCTCCGTCGCCTGGATTTCGCCTAAAATACCGGCAACCACACCTAAAATTCCAGCCTGCTGGTAGGAAGGCTCCATCTCCTGAGGCGGAGGGTCAGGAAAAAGACACCGATAGCAAGGCCCTTCATTAGGAATTATAGTAATCGCCTGGCCCTCAAACTGTAAAATACCAGCATGTGAAAATGGTTTTTTAGCCATTACACAGGCATCGTTAACTAAATAACGCGTCTGAAAATTATCACTTCCGTCAACAATAATATCGTAATTTTTTATTATATCAAAAATATTTTGCGAAGTAATCCGTACCGGATAAACAGCCACATCAATATCAGGATTAATTGCCTCTAATTTTTCCCTAGCGGACTCTATCTTCAGTTTTCCAACATCTTTTGTGAAATGAATAATCTGGCGCTGCAGGTTATTCAATTCAACCCTATTGTCATCAACCAATCCAATTTTCCCGACACCCGCGCTTGCCAAATAATAAGCGCATGGAGAACTCAATCCACCGCATCCGACTATTAAAACCCTGGAAGACAACAATTTCTTTTGTCCCACTTCGCCTACCCCAGACAGAATTATCTGCCTGCTATACCTTTCCATCTGCACATCTGTTAATTCCATAAATTGCCACGCTGATCATACAGATTCTACTATTAAACTTTCCATCTGTATAATCATATTTTATTTAATATAAAAAGGGGAAACTCATTATAAAGATTCCCCCTTTACTTACACTCAATTATCGTTTATTCAAATAAGGATTTCTGATATTACCTTCTGAAATCTCTTCTTGGTTGTCTTTCTTTGGGTGGATGCGCTTCATCAATTTTTAAAGTACGTCCTAAAAAATCACTTCCATTCAACGCGACTTTTGCCTTTTCAGCCTCTTCCGCACTTGACATTTCAACAAAACCGAAGCCTTTGCCTTCAATTATATTAACTTGTTTCACTTCACCATAGACAGAAAATAACTCTTGCAACTGATCATCCGCTGTAGAATACTTCAAATTTCCTACATAAAGTCTAGTACTTGCCATTCCGAATCTCCTTTTTCCATTGCTCTCTTTGTCTAACAAACATAAGAGAAATTTAATAAAAACCTACCGAAAAAACCCAAATACCCTCCTTCGTCACCTCCTCATTTAAGTTTCGGCCATTATACCCTTACCAATTTTTTTGTCAAGAAAAAAATACTTGACAAATACTGCCATCTATAATATAAAGGTGAAAACATTGGGAGGGGAAAATGAACCCCGCCCCTCCTAAAAATAGGACTAAAAAAAATGGGGTGTAAAAACTAGTTGGTGTTTTAATAAATACTGAAATTAAATTTAAGAAAGGAAGGGCGGGGTGAAAGAAAAAATTGAGGCCGCTTTAAATAAAGTAAGGCCAATGCTCAAGGCTGATGGCGGAGATATTAAGTTGGTTGAAGTAACGCCTGACGGGACGGTAAAGGTAAAATTAAGCGGTTCATGCGGGTGCTGTCCCATGAGCCAAATGACTTTAAAAAACAGTGTTGAGAAAGTGTTAAAAGAAGAAGTCCCGGGCGTAAAAGAAGTAGTGGCGGTATAAATTGCCAATTATTGGTTAATATGAGTGTTTCTCCTGATCTGCACCGAATTGGCATGCGCTGTAAGCCCTTCTACTTCAGCAATCTTGGCGATTTCCATATTGACTTTTTCTAATGTCGATTTGGAATATGACATATAATTTGTCCGTTTGATAAAATCATAAACGCTTAGGCCTGAAGAGAATCGAGCTGTTCCACCGGTCGGAAGGACATGATTTGGCCCGGCCCAGTAGTCGCCGACAGCCTCAGGCGTGAAATTCCCAAGAAAAACCGCGCCTGCGTTTTTTACTTTTTTCAACAGATCCATCGGGTTTTTTACCATCAGCTCTAAATGTTCCGGCGCTTTTAGATTGACTAAATCAATCGCTTTATCCAAATCATCAACAATAATTATCATCCCATTCTTTTCAAGAGAAGCATCTATGATGTTTTCCCTTGATAAAGATTTCTTTTGAATATTGACTTCTTTTTCAACTGATTTAGCCAATAATAAGGAGTCCGTGATTAAAATTGATTGGGCATCCGTGTCATGTTCGGCCTGAGATAAAAGATCAGCCGCAATAAATTTTGGATCAGCTGAATCATCGGCAATAATTAAAACCTCACTTGGCCCCGCGAAAGAGTCGATTCCAACATTCCCAAATACCATTTTCTTGGCCAACGCGACATAAATATTCCCCGGCCCTACGATTTTATCGACCTTCGGAACAGTCTCTGTCCCATAAGCCATCGCGCCAATCGCCTGAGCGCCTCCCAGACAATAAATCTCCTTTATTCCCAAAAGGTTAACAGCTGTCAAAATATAAGAGTTAACTTTTCCGTTTTTATCCAGCGGGGTACAAAGAGTTATTTTCTCTACACCAGCCACCTGCGCCGGAATAATATTCATCAATACCGTGGAACAAAGCGGCGCCCTGCCACTGGGCACATAAACACCAATTTTTTCTATTGGAACAACTTTCTGTCCGATAACAACGCCATGTTTTTTCTTTTCCCATGAGGTAATTCTTTTCTTTTCCGCCTGATGAAATTCGGTTATATTTTTAACGGCTTTTCCCAAAGTTTTGATAAAATCAGCTGGAACATTTTTTTTAGCTAAAGCTATTTCTTTAAAATCCAGCTTAATTGATTTAACGGTAAATTTTGGATAATCAAATTTTCGGGAATATGAAACTAAGGCCTTGTCACCTTTAGCTTTAACATCCCGCAAAATTCCAAAAACTGTTTTTTCCTCATCCATTGTTAGATCATCTCTTTTTTGAAAAACTCGCGCAATTTTTTTATAATCGCCTGATTGTTTAATCTGTACAAATTCCACAAAATTCTCCTATCCAATTTTTAAATAATATGTTTATTCTACTATAATACTCACAAAAACGGTTAATTAAAAATCTTTTTTATTCAATTCTAAAATGCCGTCTTACTTGATCCAAAGTATCAGTTATTTACTAAATAACCTTACAACCTCATCAAAATTTTTCAGCCTGTCTTTCTCCCATTCCTCCTGTTTTATATACAAGGCTTTGTAGCTTATTCTGCTTTGTCTATAATTAACATCTTCGCACCACTTTTGTAATCTTTCAAATTTCAGCTTATCATTTTCCTCTTCCCGGCCTTTTGTCTCAATTATATATACCGTTTTGTCGTCTTTCTTCACAAAAAAATCTGGATAGTAAACAGCAATAAAACCTTCTGAATTTTTATATTCAATTCTGAGCGCAGTTGCCTCTTTGTTTTTAAAATTCTTTGAGAAAGAGATTATATCATCACAATTCTCAATAAAATCCGAGAACACAAGTTCAAAATCACTATCACCGACAATTTTATTAAAAACCGACTTTTTGGGGATTAAATAAGATTTGTCATTAACAACAAATGGTCTGGCTTCGCTGATTTTAATATAGTTTTTAATCTCAGCGCCGCCTTTGTCCTGAACAGTAAGTTCATTTATAGCTTTTTTAAATGAGTTTTTGATAAGCCTTATGCATTCTATTTCTGACAAATTTCGCAAGATATTCAGGTCTAATAAATCCACAGGGTGATCAAACATATTGCTCTGCACAAATTCTTTTACTTTGCCAAATAAAATATCATAGCAGCTAAATAGTCTTAGTTCTCTCATTATCGCTTGAGCAAAAAAACCAATAACACTTTGAGAATCAGGCTCAATATCGCCGGTCAATATTGTTGTATGATGTATCGTTTCATCAACAACATCCTTAAACACAATCTCTCTTTTTTCCTCTTCAGAAAAAATCTTTACTTTAACTTTTGTATTTCCAAAAGTAGAAACATCCAGTTCAGCAAGATTTTTGTACTCTCTTTGTATCCTTGGAGACATTATCGGAATTTCAATATCCAGTTTGCTTATATTTTTCATGGGATTTTCTTTGTCAACCTCAATAACCATTGGTGCGATTGGTTTTGCTCCAGATCCCATTGCTCTCTGTTCTAGAATCACACCTTCACCATTTATTGACTCAACGAAATCTAAAAATGCAGGAGTTCCAACTACACTCACATATTCCTCAACATCGTCTCTCCCGAAAAACATTCTTCTTAAACCTCGCCCTAGTGTCTGCTCGGGTAAAATCTTTGAATCTGCCGCGTATGGTCTCAATCCAACAATCGTAGTAACATTTCTAACATCCCAGCCTTCTTTGAGCATCATTACTGAGATAATTACTTTAAACGGACTTCCCCAGCTATCTATATCGTTTGCTTGTTTCCTAAGTAAATCCAGTTCCTCTTTGTTCTTACCAGTAACATTTTCTGAAATTTCACCGCTTTTATTGGTATGAATAGTTAAAACAGCGCCCTTTAAGTTCGCAAAGCTTGTTTCAATATATTCAGCGACTTCATCACAATTCTTCGTATCGTCCGTCATAATAAAAAGAATTGATTTTTTGCCCATTGGTTTTAATGTCTCATAAGTTTTACGCCACTCTTCGATACCAAGATTTATATAATCTCTGTATTTTTCGCTGAATAAAGCGCTTTGATTTTCTTTTAGTTTTCCCCGGCTTGCCGCGTCCGGCACAACTGGATTTTTAACAATTCTCTGGTGTATGGCTTCAACAAGCGGATAGTCGGAAATTGTTTGCACAAAAATAGAGCCGTCATTTTTCTTTGGTGTAGCCGTTACATCCAACTGTAAAGCCAAGCCATCCCCTTTTTGCTTTAACCTGTTATCAATATCCAAAATGGACTTAAACCACGCCATTTTTTCATCGTGTATATGGTGCGCTTCATCATTGATAATAATCAATTCATCAATATCTCTTACAATCATTCCAAGATCAACAGTAGAATCGTTTGTTTTTGTAACGGGTTTATTACCCAAGAAAAAATCGGAAGTATTTTCATCGTCGGGGCTCGCTTCTTTTACATCACCTTCAAATACCCTGTGGATATTTGTCAAAAATATATTTCCAGTATCAGAAACATTTTTCAAGTCATCCTGCAGGTGAAGTGTAATCTGAAAATCATCCTGCCAATTTTGGCCTTGATACCCATTGTCAGGCAGAACCGGATCATTAAAAAATATTTTTAAACCACCAAAATCACTTTTTATTCTTTCAAAGACGATAACATTGGGAGTTATTAAAAGGAAATTCTTTGCCAATTTGGAATCTTGCTCATATTTCTTATGGAAATACGCCCACGCGACAACAAGGCTTATCACCTTGGTTTTACCTGCGCCAGTCGCCATTTTAATTACAAAGCGTAACCAGTCCTCGGTAAACATTCCGGCGCTCAATACGCCTGTAGAATTATATCGTATGAGGTCATATTTATCTTTTACTTTTGCGACTTCATATAGCCAGACAACTGTCTCAACCGCTTCTCTTTGGGCAAAATAATATCTGAAATGAGATGACACACCTAACTTGTCATACAAAAGATGTTCTTCGTTAAACCACCAGTTCATAAGCGCTTTTGATGTATTACTTGCTCCCGCGTAATTTTTATTCCTCCATTCTTTTACCTTTTTACGCAGATCGGAAACAAGCGGAGGCAAGAGTTTATCATATCCCTTTTCGCGCAAATCTTCATCAGCAGGAAACCATCGGATATTAGGGGCCAATATTACGTATGGGTCTTTTGGAAAATCTCTATGTAGTGCCATTTGTTTATAATAAATTTATATGGTAATATTTTTATTCATCCACTTCGTAAGTAAAGGATTAGCTTCAATAGAAGAAGCGTCTTTAAGTTTAACGCCAGTAATTTCACGAAAAAGTTGAAAAACACGTTGATAACAAAGCAACGCATCCTCTTTTTCACGATCAAAATTTTGATCCCACGAATGTAAATAGCGATTTCTAACATCTCTTATCTGGTGAAATAATATTTTTTGATCCGAATTAATTCCGCCAATAGCATCTAGAATAGCGATCCTTCGGCTTTGTTCAAGTTTCTGAAATTCTCTACCCAAAATAGCTTTTTCCTGAGCCTTTGTCATTTCTTTATTATGTAATTTTATCTCTTGCATCTCCCAAAGCAATATTTGTAAACTCTCAGCCGCTACTGCTGACAAAGTTATTGAAGCACTATATAAACCAAGGGAGTATGCCTTACAGGAATCTTTAAGGGGCTTAAGAAGTTTTTGAATTGCAGGTACCACATTCATAAATGTCTCTGGAGTATTAATCTCTTGAAATCTATTTAAAAGTTCTTTTGTAAATGATACTCTCGGCAAACCAAAAAAGTCTTCAAACCAGTTAATCCAGTTTTGATCAAGTACTAATTTATTATCCAAAATTTTCTGTACCTCTTCATTCGTAATCGGTGGTACCGGAAAATTCACTTTGAGTAATATGCTTTGGGCCTCTTGGTTCGCAATATTGTTCATATATTCACTTCAATTACCTTAGTTGTATCATTCCCGAAAATGTCCACAACCTTTACCGCGACTTTATACTTTCCTTTTGACACTTCTTTCGCTGCAGAAGTAAGCTCAAGATTTCTGTTCTTTTTTGTTCGGAAACTTTGCCATTCGTTGTCAAAAATATAATCGCCAGTCCAAACCTCTTTTTCTTTGCCGTTTTCTATAACCTTAATAATCTCTTTTCTGTCAGCAAAATCAAAATCCACCGCCCAGTAATCAATCCAATCGCTCCATTTTTTCGTCAAAATTTCCGGTTCATTTATATTTCCATTTTTGTCTTTTGATATTTTTACCACCTGCCCATTTTTTACCACAACTTTGGCTCCGCCTGGCCTTAGAGCCTCAGCTATTTCGCCCGAATCATCTTGATTATAAAAAACAGAAAAATCGGTAAGTTCAATGGAAAGTTCTTTACTATTTCCCCTGCCTTTGATTACTGGTTTTGCTTCTATAAATGCCACATCGTAGAATTTTACTTGTCCTTTTTCTACCGCCTTTTTATCAAATACCTCTCTTGGAATTATTTTAAAAGCGATATCAATGCCTTGATCTTTGTAATCCTGAAAGTCCAGCCCCATCTCATAATCAAAACCAAGCACATCTATTTTGGTAAGGCCTTTTTCTTTGCACTCGGCAACAATGTCTTGTATCAATTTTGAAGAAACAGGCATATTGATCGGCCCGACAGCCACTAGCCGATCTCTTTTCTTGCCGACAATATTTACAAATGATCCCATCGGCTCAGCTTTATAAGCGGATATAATCAATTTTACAAACTCTTTTTCTTTTCTCTCCGCTTGCTTGGCTTTTTCTTCCGCCCGCAAATCATCGTTTACTGCAAGAAAACTTTCTCTTTCGTATCTCCCGACATTCAGGATTTCAAATGCACGAAAATCCTTACCTGCTTTTTTTAGTTCTCTTTGTACACCAATCAAACGCTTGCGGGAAGTGTGAATACCAAATTTCCCCAAATCAGAACCGATCCATTTCCTGCCAAGTTTTTCAGCTACCGCAAGAGTTGTTCCTGAACCACAGAAGAAATCGGCAATAATATCTCCTTCGTTTGAGGAGGCTTTTATTATTCTTTCAATGAGTTTCTCAGGTTTCTGGGTTGGATAATCTAATCTTTCGGCTGCAACTGGATTGATAAATGGTATTTGCCAAACATCGCTCAATGGTTTTCCTTTAGTATCTGCATAATGTATCTTATATTTACCTGATGCGATTAACTCTTTTACTTTTGGATTTTCCCTATCGTAAACAACTAAACCATTACTGCCATAACCGCCTCCAATTAAATAGCCTTTCTGATATTTATCTTCTAAATTTTTTGTAATAGTTTTTATTTCATTAAAAAGATGTGAACTGGATTTTGTATAAAAGAATATAACGTCATGATTTTTTTGATACGACTTACTTGGTGCTGTCCATTTTTCATAATACCAAATTATTTCATTTTTTTGGCTATGTTCGCCAAAAATCTCATCCAAACATAACCTCACAAAACTATTGACTCTCCAATCACAATGCACATAAAGACTTCCATCGTTAGCCAGCAAATCATGCATCAATTTTAATCGCTCATATATCATCGCAATAAAACTATCTGCACCCTTACCCCATGTGTCGCGATAAGCAATTTCTTCTATAACCGAAGGCTTTTTGTTAAAAGATTCCTCACCGATTTCAATATCCATAGAAAAATCTGCCCCGACATCAAATGGCGGGTCAATATAAATCAATTTCAAACCGCCTTGCGCTTCTATTTCTTTGCGAAGCGGCCCGTTTTTAAGCGAGGAAAGAATAAGCTTGTTGTCTCCCCAGATCAGCTTATTCGTCCAGCCGGTTATCTGCCTGCCGGAAAAATCAAAAAGGGAATCCTGTAAACCGATTTTTTCATCACCTCTCGGCTCATCTATCTGTTCTATAACTTGAAATGGCAAAACAACATTAGTCACCTCGTTTGTCTTTCCATTCCAGAGAAGCTCAACCTCTCGGTCATCATTGAACAGCAAAAAACGATACTTGTCCGGCAATGGTTTTCCGGCTTCCAGATATTTGGTTACATCTCTTTTTTCGTTGTCGGTTAGTTTCATAGGTTTGTTCCATTAAGTCATCAATACCAAAAATATCTCTTTTGCAAAAAAACGTTTGCAAATATTTATAAAAAAATAGTGTCCGGCATGTTTTAATTGCTGGCAATACCTTCGTCGATACATTTTAAAAAGTAAAAAAAGCTTTTTATTTTATTTGACACACCGCCGCAATATAAAAACTCATAGTTAATGTTATGAATAATATTATAGCTTTGTTCTTCGTGTTTTTTATAGCTTTTTCCAACTATTTTTAAAATTGTGTCTATGATTTTTGCCGGATGGGGATAGGTTTCAGGATCCGTATTCATTAAATCCAATCCTGAGTTATGATTAATAAATTGAGTGGTTAATCTTTTATCTATTTTCTCAAATAGTTTATAATCTGCCAAAAACCATGCCTCTATTTCCATTATTGCCAATATATGCTTTAATTTATCAGCAAATTGGGATTTATTAAATTCTTTCAACGTTGCATTTATAATACGGTCTTTTTCCTCAATTTTTTTAGGATATAAATCTCTCAAGGCCAGTAATTGGCGATAGCCAACTTTTATCATCCGTTCTGCTCTATCTAAAACTTCACTTACTACTTTGTCTCCATTCATTACTTCATAAATCAAAACATAAACTTCGGTATTCGAATTTATCTTTCTTGCCCTAATTTGATGCGTTTTGTCACCAATTAGTTTATTGCTTTTAATAGTAACTTTTATGATACCAAAATATTCACTCAAAAATTTTTCTAAAAATATCCTTTCCGTCTGTCCCTCGACAAAAAAACTTATTTTAGTCATTTTTATTTTCTTTATACATTTTACGGGAAAAAAAATCAAAATTGTTTAATCCTGTTAATTCAAACTCATCAAATTTCTCTTTATTATTGACATAATTAAAGGCAGTTACTACATGTCCCGTTCTTTCCAATAGATTTAAATATTTAATATTAGTGGTATTAATTAGAAACCTATCATTTGAAGTAACAATTAATTGAATATTAGTATCGCGAATCTTATCAAATATCAAATTCATAATTTTACTAGATCTTTCAAAATCTAAACCTTCTCCTAGATCATCAATGACAATCGTACATGGTCTCTTTATACTTAAAATATATTCGATTATAACAAGTAACGCGAAAGCCCTATACATCCCTTGAGACATGGCAAATTGAGAAGTGGAACATTCCAGATCTTTTTCTTGAACTTCAACGAATGGAATACCTAAACCAATTCCCGCGATATTTTGTTTTACAATTGCTATTTCTTTTGTCGGATAACCTATAGTGGAAAAATCTTCCATTATTCTTTTTTTAATCTCTTGCTTTTGTAAAGCCTCCACCAGTAAATAAGGAACAGTACCAAGATCTTCCAACTTTGTTTCTGGAACATCAGGGTTTGGCATCGTAACTTGATGAGGGCTGGCATTAGCAAAGGTATATCCATAAAAATTATTTGCCCAATTATATAGCTCTTCAAGAAATGGATATTCTTTTTGATCTCGTCTTACACGCAAGGTTAATTCTTCTTTAGGAGGAGCAAAAGAATTCATCTTCTTTGTAATTGAAGACATTATTTGTCCTGCTTCTTTAGTTCTTTTTAGTAATAAAATACCATCTTTTTTTATTTCTTCTTCTGCCACAATTTTATTGGAAATTTCTAATTTATAATTAAATACCCCATTGCCATTCAAAAATTCTAATTCCCAGTGGCCATCTAAAGATTCCATCTTTTTTTTGGCCAAAATTTTAGCAAGGTTTGAAATCACGCTTATTAATCTTGTTTTACCGGTAGCATTAAGGCCAATAATAAGATTAATGG
>JBDROR010000001.1:0-2073 GCA_043809805.1 bacterium | reverse complement strand
CGGATGATGTTCTTGAGGTTGGGCCAGGGCTTGGTGCTTTAACAGAGGTGATTGTTCCTGAGATTAAGAGTTTTATTGCAATTGAGAAAGATAATGGATTTGCAAGTTTTCTTAAAGAAAAATTTGAAATATACAATAACTTCTCAATTGTTAATGAGGATATATTAAACTTTAATGTATCCAATTATGTAGGAGGAGCCTCCGGCTCCGAACAAGTGTTATTAAGACAGGGCAATCTAAAAATTATCGGGAACCTCCCGTATTACATTACCTCCCCAATTATCTTTCATCTTCTAAGTTTTAAACAATATATCGATTCAATTTATATTACCGTGCAAAAAGAGGTGGCCGAGCGCATAACCGCAAAACCCGGTACAAAAGACTATGGCTTGCTAAGCTGTTCAGTTCAGTACCATACGGCAGTGTCCCTTGAATTCAAATTAACCAAAGGCAGCTTTTATCCGATCCCAAATGTTGATTCAGCGTTTGTTAAGCTGGATGTGCTCAAAGAGCCTTCAGTAAAGGTTAAAGATGAAGAACTGCTCTTTAAAATAATAAGAGCGGCTTTCCAGTTTCGCCGCAAAAAACTCCTTAACGCTCTGCTTCAATCAGGCAGCATCCCAGTTTCAAAAGAAGGCCTGGAAGCTGTTTTTGAAAAACTCTCATTAGATAAGAATGTAAGGGGAGAGGTCCTCAACCTCGCCCAGTTTGCTTTGCTTGCTGATTCCCTGCTATTTAATATTTCGCAAAAATAATTATCTTTTTCATCTAGAACGCGGGTTTGACAAACTGGCGATATGAATATATAATTATTTCGCTAATATGTAGGGACAGGCCCCTGTGCCTGTCCGATCTTAAATGGTGTGGTAGTTTAATGATAATGTTAGATGAAAAAAATAATAAAAAAGGAGAAAAAATATGGAACAACCAAAAGTATCTGTTGGAGATTGGATATTTATTAAATCAGAAAATGGATTTGGTGGAGTTGATGGATACATTTTTAGTGTCAATCCAGAGGGCGAGTTGTCCGTTGGGTATTATCAAAATAATTCAAAAGCCATAAAAGAAAATGTTGTTTGGAAAGATGATAGATGGCAATTTAAATCACCTGGACCTAATGGAGCTTATTTACAAGGAAATGATGCTACTATTGTAAAAAATGGTCCACCTCGATATAAATAGGAAATAATAGAAACACATAACAACTCAATCCAGCGGACCAGAAGCGCCCGCAATTAATTCGCCAAGCGCTTCTGGCCGCTGATTTGGAATGTTATGTGTATAATAACTCAAAATAATGTAAAATTTAGGAGATCGTAATGCCTAGGGAAAATTTATATGTAGAAAAAATATTTAAGATGGTAGAAAGCGGTATGAATTTAGTGAAGCCTTGGGGGATGTTAGATTCGGCTGACAAAGATTTTCTTTCTTTTGAACTGGCCTTTTTTTATTTCTTTATATACGATTATAAAATTTTCAACCAATTAGATAGCGAATTAAGAAAAGCAATCGTAACCAAGTTTCTTGAAAAAATTCAAGCAAGTAGACCTAGCGATTTCAAAGATGTAAAAGAAGTTGATAAATATTATGAAAAACGTATTTTTTCCTACCTTAAAATAAGACAAGAAACACAAAAAATGGGAGAATTTGGAGATATGTGTGCAAACTATATAAACACGCTCCTCACTTTTTCGGAAAAAAATAATGTATTTACGGCATATAGCTTAGAGCAAGCTGAAAACGAGCTCAAGCCTCAAATTAATTCAGATCAATATACAGAGGAGTTAAAAGTGTTGCTTACAGTATCGAGTTCTCCTTTGCTTATTAACGGAATTGATCCGACTGAGATACCAACAGATGATAATAAGAAAAACTTGTTTAACGAAATTAAAAAATTTTTTAGAAAATAAAAACACATAACCACTCAATCAACCGGACTTTTTCCGCCCCGAAGTTTCGGGGCTCCAAAAACCGGTTATTTCAATCGTTATGTTTGAAAAATAAAGGAAAAAATGAAAGAATTATTAATTCCAATAATAACAGCATTGGGCTTTGGCGGTATCGTCGGTGCAT